>JANOEF010000129.1:0-8550 GCA_031413075.1 Acidobacteriota bacterium
CGGTGTCGAACAGCTCGGTGTGTTCGAAACCGGCCTCGCTGCGGCGAAGCACCAGGATCGCGCGCATCACCGGTTTCAATTTCTTCCTGTATCTCTTTTTCGTTTGTAACAAATGGGGAGCGAGTCCGCCCGTAAATTACGGAGGTAACCGTTGCGATCTTTTTACATTCGCCGGTGCCTTGCATTTCTGCGTTTTGCCTTGAAAGATCAAAGCCACGCTCATTGTTTCCGCCTGACCAAATGTCCGGATTCGTTCCGCCGAATCTCAGGCTGGACATGTCTATACTTTGAGTCGGGGTCGGGGTTGGGGTTGGAGTTTTCTCTTCCTTCGGTTTTATCGAGATCCTAAACTGCGCGTTCGCAATTGAATACTCACGATTATTGAACGGCACTCGCAAATCAACATTAACAACGTAGGAATTGCTTTCCTTACCTGCCGTAAATTGAAATTTACTTCCTTTTTGGGGTGCTAAGCCAACCGCATTCCAATAAAACTCAGCGTTTAGCTTGGGATCAAGTTCAAAATCTTTTGAATTGTCTGTCGCTGTGGCCGAAACATTGAGGTTCTGACCCTCAGTCAATTCGACCACACTATCCCGACTTAAGGGATTAGAATCGCGGTATAAATCTAAATTTGATTCCATTTTCGGAAGTAAATCGGCGAGTAAGACGAAGCTTGTGAAATCTGCGCCGGCATCTCCCGAAAGATATTTTTGTTTGATGTCCTTAAATTTAACATCAAACCCATTCATCGATTTTAAGTTCTCGTCAGGCGGATTCCCGGCAGCAGAGCTTCCTTTTTCCAGGTCAGTTAATTTTTGTTCCAGTCTTTTCCAGTCTTGAATTGCGCTTGGCAGATTTTCGTTGCGATTCCTGATAAGGTTTTCAGTCCTTTTCCAATCAACTAGCGCGTTAACTACCGAATCTTGATAGTTGGTATTTCGTTCCGAACGCGGATTTTCAAGAATTATCCATTCCTTGGAACTCTCTTTGACACCATTGAGCCATTCAATATGATGCGTCATCTCGTGCATCAACGTTTGGCGTTGGATATTTGTAATGCTGGAGTTTGGCTCAAATGGAAATACGAGGTCTGCACTTCTCCCGATCAACTTCCAGCTGTAATGATATGATTTTGCTTTTTTGGAGTATTTGCTAATCAGGCAACTACCGTTCGAACCGGTGTAAATAAGATTCATACTTTCATTTATTTTATTCTTAAAAATGGTTGAATTGCCGATGCTTATTACATTTCCGAAAATAGTGCCGTTGAATTGTTCGAGATAGGTAGTAATTTCTCTGCTGATAGCCGCCCTGATTTTCTTTTGTTCCTCGGGTTGGAGTGGGACTTGATCCAGATTTTTCTCACAATCATCAAGAGCTGCAAATAAAAAGGGCCTTATCATTTGATCGTTTTCTTTTTTTATTTGTCGAATTGCGATTGATTGTTGAAATCGGTACTGATCTGAGACTTCTGCAATTGCATTCAGAACAAAAACATTTGCGAAGCATAGCGCAATAAATAATCTCCCGTACATAGAATTAACCCCGCTTTTCAATAATATTAGACTTCTCAAGTGGCTATTTTTTTGATTAGCCAGAACTCCTAACCGAAATGAGTCGCAAACGACGTGCCAATCAATACCGGTTAATTGGCGAGGTTTTTAGATTCTGGGGAGAGTTTATTTGGTGAAATTTTCTACTTGATGAGCCAATTTTCGCAATCGGATAAAAATGGTAAGATAAGTTTTCCCCTATAAGTCTATGAATAAGTTTTTGAAGATTATCGGTATCTTAATTTTTATTGTTTTGGCTGGCTATTTTTCGATTGCTCTCTATTTGCATTTGTCGTATCCCCAATCAAAATGGGATTGGTCAAAAATCGAAACCAGCGAGGTCAATTTCCCGAAAGATTTTCAGTGGGGCACCGCCACGGCCGCTCACCAGATCGAAGGAAATAATGAAAACACAAATTGGGGTGCGTGGGAAAAACTGCCGGCTCAGATCAAAGACGGAAGTAATGCAATTGAAGCCGTTGACGGCTGGAAGCGGGCAAAAGATGACGTCAAATTGATGAAAGAATTAGGTGTCAATTCATATCGTTTCTCACTCGCCTGGAACAAAATTGAGCCCGCGAAAGGAAAAATCGAAGATGCCGCGTTACGGCATTATGACGATTTGATAAATGAACTCAAAGCCAATGGAATAGAGCCGATGATCACGCTTCATCACTTTACTCACCCCGACTGGTTTGAACGCCTCGGGGCTTTTGAAAAAGAAGAAAACATTAACCATTTTGTCGAATTTTCAAAACTGGTTTTCGACCGATACAAAGACCGTGTCAAGTATTGGGTAACACTCAATGAGCCAAACGTTTTCGTTACTTCGGGATATTTTAATACCGTTTTCCCGCCCGGAAAGTCCGACCCCAATCTGGCCGGTGAAGTTTTAAAAAATAAGCTCAAGGCGCATGTTGCGGTTTATCGTGCTTTGAAGCCGACTGGAGGAGGGACTCATAACACTCAGATCGGACTGGCGACCAGTATTTTCCAGTTTGAACCGGCACGGCGGTGGCATCTCGGCGATTGGGCAATTGCCCGTATTTCGAACAACACCTTTAACGAAACGATTCTCGGATTTTTCCGAACCGGCACCATGAATTTTTATGTTCCGTTTGAAACAAATCTGACTTTCACTGATTCCGGAGCACCCGACACGATTGATTTTGTCGGGGTCAATTATTATTCGCATTACGCTTACAAATTCGGTTTTGATTTCAAAAAAGCGACTCAGAGTTTGCCGGTCGAAGGCGAAGAAATGACCGATATGCCTTACACGATTTATACCGAGGGAATTTACCGCGCCATCGCGGACGTTGCCGACCTCAAAAAACCGATTATTATTACTGAAAACGGAATTGCCGATGCCAAAGACGACCGGCGCGAAAAATATATCCGCCAAAGTCTTTATGCCGTTTCCAAAGCAATCAAAGACGGTTACGATGTCCGCGGGTTCTACTATTGGACACTTCTTGATAATTTTGAGTGGGCCGAAGGCTACACTCAAAAATTCGGACTCTACGAAGTAAATTTGGAAACTCAGGAAAGAAAGTTGAGAAGCGGTTCAAAAGCTTTTGCGGAAATTGTTAAAAACCGCCGTTAATTGCCAGAGTCAAACTATTTCCGGTGTTGTTCTATTTAATTATTCCGAAATCATTCCTGACAATTTGTCGTAATAATGTGCAAAATGTTATCCATCGCCATCAATTGTTCTCGGTCAATTTCCTGCAAAGCCTTTGCTCGATTTTGCAGAATTACTTCATTAACTTTTTCAACAACTTCCTCGCCTTCTTTAGTAACAATCAAAGTTGTGCGGCGACGGTCCGCTTTGTGAACTTTGCGTTTCAGATATTTGGCTTTGACCAGCAGTTCAACAATTCTGGTAATCGAAGCGTTATCTTTGAAGACTTTTTCGGCTAATTCCTGTTGCTTGATGCCCGGATGCTCCAAAATATTTTGGATGGTCAGCCATTGGTCAATCGTGATGGAAAACCCCGATGTTTTGATTTGACGTTGTGCGAATTGGCGATAACTTCTGATTGCTTTTTCGAGTTTATAGAAAATTACCTGGTCAATATTTTCCATGCTTTGAGCCTCCGAATACCAGTATTTTAAGACGCAATTATTGATGTGTCAAAGATTATCCTTGAAAATCGGTAAAAAACGAGGTTTCAAGCGGGCTCATCCCATTAAACTCTCGTTTCTTATTTGGATTAACAGATTCTTTATGGTTGGAAAAAATCAATTTTAGGTAAGGGTAACTTTAAATTTTCATCGAGCAAAACTTGAAATTTTGAACTGAATCCGCCGATTATTCCATTTCGACTTTCGATCACAATTCGATCAATTTGCGTTTGTCGAATCGCATAAGAACACATCCAACACGGCTCGACATTTGTGTATAAAACGCAACCTGACAAATCAAGCGTCCTCAATTTTGCACAAGCGGCGCGGACAGCTTCGATTTCGGCATGCCCGGTCGGGTCATTTTTCAGTTTCACCGATTCGATGCCTTCAGCAATGATTTCGCCGTTTTTGACAATCAGCGAACCAACCGGAGCATCGCCGTTTGCTTGGGCAATTTTTCCGAGTTCGCAACATCGGTGCATCATTTGTGCATCAAAATTCATTTGTTTTTCAATTCTTCGATTTCGGCTTCCAATTTTGCGATATGCTCGTTCATTGGTGCAACCATTTGCTTGATTTCGTCCATTGTATATCTTTGTGTAATATGTTGCGGACAGTTCCAATCAAATGCTTCGACGTGCAAAATCAACGCCCGTTCAATCTTGGCTTTGTAATCTGGAACAATTAGTTTTTCAATCAGTTCGGGTGCATCTTTTGCATCTTTAATCTCGACATTTGCTAAAATTTTCAGTCGAGTTTGATTTGGGTAATCCATTAAAAATAGTGCAGCTTTTTTATTTTCCTGCAAATTTCCGACGCTGATATATTGCATATTTCCGCGAAAATCTGCGAATCCGAGCGTTTTATGATCCAAAACTTTCAAGAAACCTTGTGCGCCACCGCGAAATTGGATGTAAGGTTGCCCTTCGTTATTGACCGTCGCCATGTAAAAACCATCCCTTTGCTCAATAAAATCCTGTTCGGCATCGCCGAGACCGTAAAAATCGGGCTGCCCGCCTTCTGATCGGGCATAGCTTCGGCGCGAACCGTATTTTTCCTGAGCTTTTTTGACGCTTTCCGTAAATGTTAAATCAAAAAATTTGTGTGACATAATTCGATTTTGGATTTTGGAATTGGGATTTGGGATTTATCTTTGGTCAAGACTCGATCTCAAACCTCAATTCCAGGTTAATTATTATTGATTCTTAACGGACCTTTTGCTTTTTCAAAAAATCCAATATCAATTGTCCTACATTATCGCTTTCTTCTTCGTGAGCGAAATGCCCTGTATTCAACAAATGAAACTCGATATTTTTCAAATCCCGTTTGTATGGCTCTGCACCTTCCGCCGGAAAAATAACATCATTCTTACCCCAAACGATCAATGTCGGCGGCTGATGTTGGCGAAAATAGGCCTGCCATTTCGGATACAGCGGCGGATTCGTGCCGTAGTCCATAAACAGTTTGACCTGAATATCCTTGTTCCCTTCGCGGTCAAGTAAATATTGGTCAACCCACCAATTATCAGGCGAAATTCCGTTCGGATTGCGCGTTCCGTGAGTGTATTGCCATTTGGTAATGTCTTCGGTCAAAAACCCGCGCAAGACTTTCTCATTTTCCGCATTTTTGTCTTTCCAATACGCCTTGAACGGTTTCCAAAAATCGCGTAACCCTTCTTCATAAGCATTCCCGTTTTGGATAATCAAAGCCTGTACCTTTTCGGGATTCCTAACTGCTAAGCGATATCCGATCGGTGCCCCGTAATCCTGGACATAAAGACTGTATGTGTTGAGTTTAATCGCATTTGTGAATTTCTCAATGACGTTTGAAAGATTTTCAAAGGTGTAATCATACTCCGTAACTTTCGGCATTGAGCTTTGTCCGTAGCCCGGATAATCCGGCGCAACCACATAATAATCTTTCGCCAGTATCGGCATCAGATTCCGAAACATATGCGAAGAAGTCGGGAAACCGTGCAAAAGCAAAATAGTTGGTTTTGTTTTATCGCCTGCCGCGCGGTAAAAAATATCCATTCCCTCGATTTTTACGGTATTGTATGTAACCTGATGGTTATTCGTTTGCGCTTTTGTTTCTGAAAAAAATATCAAAAACGCCATTGCTAAGAATGCTATTGTTAAAAATTTTCTGTTTGTCATTTTTTTTCCTTCCCAATGGTTAGTTTTATGTTCGAGCCACCGGAAATTTACCAACGGCTCAAACACTCTAAAATTAAAGTTGTGCCATTCCGCCATCTACATCAATTTCAATTCCCGTGATATACGAGGAATCATCCGATGCCAGAAAAGCAACCGTTTTTGCGACTTCTTCAGCGGTTCCCAGCCGTTTCATCGGAACTTGCGAAGCCAATCCGTCTTTTGTTGCCTGCTGAGCTTCGTCAGGAATTCCCATTCGACCAAAGATCGGCGTTTCAATCGGACCCGGACTAACGGCATTGACGCGGATTCGGCGGCCTACCAGTTCTGCGGCAAAAATCTTGGTCAAAGAATGTAAAGCCGATTTGGCTGCCCCGTAAACGCTTGCTCCCGCTAAGCCTTTTTTTGCCGCAACCGTCGTTGTGAAAATAATCGAAGCACCTTCATTCAAATACTCCAAACCGTTTTTGACCGTAAAATAAGATCCTTTCAAATTGATGTTGACTATTTCGTCAAACAAATTTTCATCACTTTGTTCGATTGATGCAAACTTGCCAATTCCTGCATTGACAAACAAAATATCAACGTTGCCGAAGTTGAGCTTTGTTTGTTCAAATAGATTGGTGATTTCGTTCAAATCCGTGACATCCGTTTTCACTCCAATCGCATTTTCGCCAATGCTTTGGACAGCCTCATCTAAAGTCTTTTGATCGCGTCCGGCGATGACGACCTTGGCTCCGTTTGAAGCTAATTCTTTAGCGGTTGCCAAACCGATTCCGCTGTTTCCACCTGTCATTACGGCTACTTTTCCATTAAATCTGCTCATTGTTTTCTCCCTTTTTTCGTTCTTTTTTATGTGCCGCCGACATTTGTTGTTAAATATCGGCGACACCTTTTCCAATCAATTAACCGTGGTAATAGCGTTCAAAAACTATTTTTCCTTCACTATTCCAGACTGTTTTGATAACTTGTTCGAGGCTGATAGTTTCACCGTTGTTAAGTTTCAAACTTAAAACCGCATCATAAAAACTCGTGTTTCCTTCAACTGCAACATCACCAACTTGGTAGCTGATAAATTCCGCAACACCGATCGTTTCCCGAAAATTGTTCAAGCGTTCAATCGCGTTTTGTTTCCCCGTCAAAGCCGGATTGTTGCCTTCTTGCGTGACTACATCATCCGCAAAATAAATTTCTTGCCCTTCGGTCATTTTGCCTTCTTTCAAGATACCCAACATCTCTTTTAATACGTCTTTAACTTCTCTTTTTGTAACTGTTTGCATTTTATTTAACTCCTAAAATTTCCTTAAAAAATTCGTCTTTCCGATTCCTGAATCGGCACATCGTTGATTGACGCGAACCGTTTTTGCATTAAGCCGGTTTCGTCAAACTCCCAATTTTCGTTTCCGTAGGCACTAAACCAATTCCCGTCCGCATCGTGCCATTCGTATTCAAATCGAACCGCCATTCGATTTTCGGTATATGCCCAAAGTTCTTTTTTCAATTTGTAATCAAGTTCTTTTTGCCATTTTCGGGTCAAGAATTCTTTGATTTCCTCGCGTCCGCTGATAAAATCCGAGCGATTTCGCCATTCCGAATTTTCGGTATAGGCAAGCACGACTCTTTCGGGGTCTTTTGAATTCCAAGCGTTTTCGGCGGCTTGAACTTTTGCCAATGCCGTCTCTAACGTGAATGGCGGCTTGATGTCAGTCGGTTTCGGGGTTGCCTGTGTCATTGGTAATTTCTCCTTTGGTGAAGGGGCAGAAACGCAGAGCTGTTAAGAAGCGTGTTACTCGGTCGTTTGACATGCTCGCTGACGTTTGCGTTGCTGCCTCCTGCATCAATTATGCGTGTGCGCTTTTGCTGACTAACGGAAATTCGATTGCCGGAAAATCAACTACGGTCGTGGCGGTTTCGTTGAAATAATTTGTAAAGATATTCAACGCCACATTAGCGACTATTTCACCGACTTCTTTTTCTGTATAACCCGCTGATTTGACGGCATCGATCTCGCCTTCTGACACTTTGCCACGGCTAATGACCAGTGCGCCGGCAAATTTTAAGGCGGCATCAGTTTTTGCATCATGCGAAAATGAACGGCGGGCGTCTTCAACTGAATGGTCGTCCAATCCAACCATTTTGCCGATTGCCGAATGAGCCGAGGCACAATACTGACAACCATTTATTTCGGCGACGGTCAGAGCAATCTGTTCACGCAACTTCGCATTTAATGATCCTCCCAACGCTCCGCTAAAATTCAAATAGGCTTCTAATACGGCGGGTGAACTACCCATGGTCACCATCATATTCGGGACAAATCCGAGTTTGGCTTTGACGCCATCCAGTAATTCTTTGGCTTTTCCGGTTGATTCTTCGTGTTTAATTGCTGTAATTCTTTGCATTGTATTTTATCTCCTGAATAATATTCATTTCTCGCAACTTTTCGGTTACGCTTTCTATTAGTGCATTCTTTGTGCCAAAGACGTAGAACGGCGCAAATAGTTGTGCTGCAACGAATTAGATACGTTTATTGAATAACAAAAAACAATGATATTTCGTTGCATAGTGAAATTCAGTCACTATTACAACGAAATATCGACACCATTAAGCCAGTGGATTGTGTTGATGAACCCAATGCGTGGAAAATCGAGTATAGTATTCGCCTTGCAAAGAATCTTCGTTGAATCCCAGTTCGATTGCGTTTTCTTTTATTC
>JANOEF010000130.1:0-8667 GCA_031413075.1 Acidobacteriota bacterium
TCTAAGTGTCTTTATGTCCTTGTCTAACGCACTCTGCCGAGAGCGAGTCCAAAATCTAACGTTGCCGACCTGGCAAACTCCTTACCCCGGCAGGTCAGGGTTATAAAAACCTTCATCTTATTTGGGTTTTCCGCCTCTAAATTTAAGGCCCAATATGGAAAAAAGAGTTTAGTATCTGGATAGTTTGCCGGATCAAACGGCGGTGTGAACGGCTTTGAGATGATGACCGCCTTGCCGTCCTTCGTCGCATAGGTATTTCTCGACGACAGAAAAGAATGCCCGTCGGAACGCTCGACACTTGCCTGTATAGCGCACTTAACATTGAGCGCATTTTTTACGGAAAACTTGGTGTGGATGCGGATCCCGGTCTCGCCTTTTACCTTCACACCGTATTCGACCCAGACCTTATCTATCACCCCTTCGGTCGCTTGAGCTGATATCGGCAGCAGAGCAAGTACAGCAGCAAACAAAAGACCGCCTAAAACGGACATCCGCTGCAGACCCAAAGTTTTGAATTTAATTGCATTGAACATAACCTCATCCTCCATTTCTCTCCGTTTTAGTTCACAACGTTTTCGAGTAGCCGATTGCCACTGCCAAGGTCGCTGGTGGTGTTGCGGGCAAAGCTGAATTTGTAACTGCTCCACCCGTTTGCGATCACTTCCCAGTTTGGTCCGCTCCATTTGTTGGTGTCATTTTCCCATCCCAGGTGGCGTATCCGGCTAGTCTTTCGTGTTTCATAGTTCGCATCCTTGTTCTCCTTCTCGGCATTTACCGCCAGCCGTGGGGGCAATTTACCTGGTCTCAACTGCTCCCATCAGCACGACTTCAAAGTCAGAGCCTTTAAGCGAGCGCAGGGTACGTAGGTCGTCGTTATCCCAGCGCGGGTCCGGTGCACCGCTCAAATACCAGTCGCTGCCGTTATCTGCCAATATCATCCCGTACTTCTTCAACGCCCGGAGGATGACCTGCATCGCCGGGGAAAACTTGTCGATGTCAAAAGAATCTTTCAAACGAACGCGCATTCCCATCGGCGGAAGATTCGGGTCCGGGTTGTCGCTGGCAAAATGGCGTGCGGGATGGACGTAAGCCCGGCGTGTGCGTTGAGCCGTAAAGCGCAGGGCGTGGGTGATTGCCTTTAGCTCAGACACCTCGTCGTAACGAACCAGTCCGGCGAAAACGGGAAGACCTGCGGCGTCCGCAGATGTCCATCCGGCAGGCCGCACGGCGTTTGAGCTTAGGTCAAAAACCGCGCCGCTCCCGGCTTTCCAGCTTGCACCTCCCTTTGAAGGGAACGCAGAGAAGAGTTCATAGAGCTTCCAGTTATCACGATCGATCACTATCACATGACGGTCGCCCGTGCCATTTGGCCCGCCCTCGATCGGTGCGTCCGGCGGAATGGGATACGGGCCGGGGTCGCTTTCGTCGGCATACTCAAAAATTACCGGGACGCTCTTCTGCGTGCCGGAGACGACGATGTAAGGGATGCCGTTCGGTACACCTTCCCACTCAGTTCCAAAATCGGGATGCAGCGCTGTTTTAAGCCCGATGCTGCCGATCAGTTTCGCGGAATTTGGATCAACGGGTGCTGCCGAGATGTCCTGATTCCAGGGATTGTCAGCCGGAAAGACAGGTTTTCCGTGCAGGCTGGCGCCAGCGCCGAGCTCCGGCACGTCATCCAACAGATTGGCGGGATCAGGGCTTTGTGCAGCGGTATTCCATGCAAAGACAAAGCCATCTCCGGCGACGGCCGAGGCTGCGATCCCAAAAAGCAAAAACCCGCAGAGGGCCAAGATCAGTTTACTGTGGCTTTTCATCTTCATTTTCTGGTCCTCCACACATCATTCAGTTCGGATCGACTTGGGCGTAATACATATCGAATTTTAGATATACAGCTTTTGCTGTTCCCAGGGTGACAAATTTTCCGGCAAAGCCTCGTTCGTAACCCCGGCGAGGTTTATTGTTGGTTCCTCCGACCCAGGCATCGGTTATATATTGAGCCGGGGGACTCTTTTTCCACTCCAAAAATTTCGGACTGCTCATGCCGGCGATGGCATAAAGTCTTTTGTTGGCAGGTACCGTGAGCGAATATTTGCAGGTGTAAAAGTTGCTGTCATCGCGTCCGGATTTGAGTAACTCATCGGTGTATGTGATGAGCTTGTCGTGATTGTCCGGATCAAATACCGCGACAAAAAACGGATTGCATGGTATCGGAGCCGCTTCGAGCAGACCGGGCCCGTTCGGCACTATTCCGAAATTTTTGGGGATGCGGATGACTCCGGTCAACGTCTGTTCGGCGCCACCCGCTAATATTCGCTTGACTCCCGGCGGATACTGGGCCGAAACGATCGAAGCTGTTGCCAATGCGAGCACAAGGCCGCTCAAAAGTGAAAAAAAGCCTTTAGTTATATTGTTTATATTGTTCATCATAATTATCCTCTCGATAGTTCTTTTCTTATGAATCCGTAATTGAGACAACCCGCTCGATATGCCGGACGCTCTCAAGGTCTCGTGCGGATACCCCCTTATCGGCCAAGGCGAGTTCCACTCGTGGCAGTGCCGAGAATAGTTCCGGTGAACGATTTGCTGCCTTTATCCATCACCAATTCGCCAATACCCACGTACTCATCGGGTAAACTTACTCCGTTAGGCAAGACCCGGCCGGCACGCACTATTTTGAAACGCAGTGTGTTGCCGACGATTATGCCCTCCCTGATCATACCAAGGTCGGCCGAGTTGGCTTTCAATTGACCCGTCACCTGGGCGCCGCTTTGCTGAAGGATTATCTCCAATGCTCCCTCTCCCAACTTTGCACTCCAGGCCCCAGCGAAATTCGGTGCGCGCGTGCCGTTCCAGGTGCCGCCCGAAGTGTCATCAGGGTTGTCGGTCGTGCTAAACGTGCCTTCAAACGACTGGCCGTCGGACGACATCGTGAAGCGTCCCGCGCCATGACTGCCCTCCTCAAACCATTTGAATCGCAGCACGTTGTCAGTCACCGTTCCCCTGATCGAGCTCGCGGTCTGCAATATGGGCCCTTTACTTATAGCCGAGACTTTCACAAACACATCAACCGAGCCGTCAAAGGGTTCATATCTCGCTGTCAGACCGTTAATCGGATAGTTCCCCGTCACTTCGGTGCGGCGGACCGTCTTTAGCGTGACGACGATCTTTTTTCCCTTGCCGGTCACAGTGTTCCAGGTGCCGCCAAAGTCGGGGAAAGCCTGTGCGAATGAGCTCGAGATACTGCCCACCAGCACCAGCACAATTACGTTTACGATCGTGAACCAAATTCGCCTTTGTCTATTTATCATTCTGATGTCTCCATTAACTCGTCTGTATATCTGATCGTTATTCGTCACGGAACGAAAAATGAAACTGTGGATAAAGTCGTTCCGGCATCTTTTAAGACAAACTTATAGAGCCGGCCTCTTGGCAGTTTCACCTCCCCCGGACCAGCTTTCGCTAACTTGAACACACCATTTTGAAGTCCGGTGAAGGCAGGAATTTCGGCGCTGTTGTTTATCGAGACCCATACCTCCGCGTTGGGATGACCGGGGCCGCTGTCCCACTCAAAATACACAGAAGCAAAGGGTGCGAAGGGTGGATTAATGACGGGTTGGCCCGCGATGATGAACGGAGGCACTGGCGGAGCTTCTTTAATTACCTTCGCGATCTCGCTTAAAAATGGCTCGGTTGAAACATATGTGCAGAAACGAATACCAGTTGCCCATGACCAGTCATTCGACGGAGCTCCAGGTAGGTAGCCAGTTTCTTTGCATGTAGACTGGACGCCCGCAATGCCACCATTTGGCTGACCATAGATAGTAACTATCGACGGGCCTCCGCTGTCGCCTCCGTGACCTGACTGATTGCTGGCATTCATAACAAGGTTATAGTGAGTTGCGGTAATACCCGAAGGAGCAAAAACGGCCCGGCGGTATGTGCCTGATCCTGATGACGGTGTCATCAGATCCTTTGCAAAGGTCGAGAAACCAATTCCGTATTGGGTAATAGAGTCAGTCGTTTGGAGTCGCCCACTGATCTTGCCGTCGCGAATTACAACATGCAGTCTTTGAGTACCCGTCACGCCGAGATTGGTATTGCCGAGGTATACCAAGACAATATCCAGACCCCGCGCTGTCGTGGAGTCGGTGCCTAACTCTTGAATTCGACTTCCTTTGCCGACTTGGGGTGTCCAGGAGGCAGTAATTGATACTTGTCCTGCCGGTTGCAAGCTCCCACCGATTAGATTGCCGATGGTCACACAGTGCCGGGCCGTTAGGACCCAAAACCGATTGAGCAGTGTCCCGGAACAGCCTCCATTGACCGTGACCAAACCTAGATCAGCCTGGGTTTCGGCGCTGACTCCCGTTCCCGCCGCAACGTCCGGCACTGTGTCCTGACTTTTTAGTGATTGGGTGAGAGTGACAAGCGTCAAAAATGCCAATAATGCTGCTGAAAGGCGTTTAGACAGATCAGCCATCAAGGACTCGTGCCCGGATCGGGCCTGGAGTGTTCTGTGATTTGTTACCTGTTTCATGATTTTTTTGATATCTCCTTAAATTTTGTGTAAGTATTCCGGCAGAATTATTTTATAAATAAAAACGAAAGTCAGATTCATTGCGGTCGCTGGTTTAAGTTACGCGTCTTAATGTTTGGATTTAACCAAAAACTTCCGGAACTGGTTCTGAATTGTTTATCAAGCTTAATAAAATAAAGATGTCTGCTCACATATTTCCAATCGTCTTAATTTTCAGAACAGACATTAATGACCCGGGAAAATTCTTTGTATTTCGCCGGCTCTGGGCAATGATTCGGCTATCTTTACCAAAGACCAGGAGCCTAATGCGTCATCTTTTAACTGGCAAATTATCGTCTTTTCACTTCCTGCTCCTACCCAGCACCAAGAAATACGGTATGGTTTGAAATCAAGCACCCATGGTTGCCATAGATAACCCATTCCTTGATCATTAAACCCTGACCAATGCACATAATCGTTTAGTCTTAATCCAGTAACGTTACTTTGTGGACTTTCATAAAGCCAAACATGACGAACTGTAGGTTGGCTGTAATTTTTTTTGGTATAGTCTGCACCGGCATTTGAATAGTCGACTTTGCCTTGTTTATAACGAATAAAACCATTTTCTAAGGAACGCCAGGTCTCGATTGAACCGGCTATGTAACCTATTGATATGACAACTTGGAATGACTTACCGTCTTCATCGCTAATTTGAATTGTGCGCTTTGACATATTTTTTCTCTTTACACCTCCTCAATTTGAAACCTTCAATCCATTGTTTTTCGCTCTAATTTTCTTAGCGAACTAGAGTTTAGACATTCAAATAGTATTTGTAAGCTACTTTGATAGGTAGGGTAACGTTTCAACACAAAAGCAAAAGGTAATGAGTTTTGGGATATATAGGAACTATTCTTAATTGTCCAACTCTGGGCAAACCAAGTAACAATCTCAAAATAATTTTTCACGCAAAGCCTTTGCGACCGCTTCAGTTTTGGAATGGACTTGTAGTTTTTCGTAGATGTTTTTGAGATGAAACGAAATGGTATGAATCGAAATTCCCATTTCGCGGGCGGCGGTTTTTTTGTGATGCCCTTCGATGAGTAGTTTGAGAAGTGTGATTTCTTGGGGTGTCAGACGATAATCGGCGTGTTCGGGCGGACGGAATTCGCGGAAAAGTTTGACGACGCGGGCGGCAACTGCCGGGGACATTGGCGAACCACCTTCGACGGCTTCTTGCAAGGCTTCAAGCAGACGAGCGGGTGGTGTGTTTTTTAATAAATAGCCGTTTGCGCCATTACAGAGAGCGTTAAAAATTTCTCTATCGTTATCATAAATAGTGAGCGCAATGATGGGAATTTCGGGGAAAATCTCGCGCAGTCGCTCGATGCCTTCAATCCCCGACATTCCAGGCAATCCCAAATCAGTTAGAATTACATCCGGGGCGTTACTCTCAATTCGTGCCAGAGCGGTCTCCATCATTCCATAGCTGGCGACACACTCAAAACCGAGCGTGCCGTTAATCAACGCCGTCAGACCTTCGCGGATTTCCCGCAAATCTTCAATAATTACTACTCGCATTTGAGAAACTCTTTTTTCAGACTTGTATTTTGCGATTTGTTGCATAGCTGCTCAGAAAAAAGGATAACTGAAAAAACTACCTTTGCGTCCTACACACATAAGCAGGGTTCGAATTAATTTTCTTTGCTAAACAGAGTTATTTTTTGTAAAAGGCATGATACATTCAACAGTAGTTCCATCTTTTGGCTGCGACTCAATTGTTAAATTTCCGCCAAGTGCTTGAGCGCGACGCGACATACTCCGCAATCCGTGTCCATCGCCGTTTGTCTTTTCAACCTCAAAACCTTTGCCATTATCCTTAATTTGCAAAGTTAAAACCGAATTTTCGACACGAAAATCAATCCATACTTTCGTGCAAGCAGAATGTTTTGAGGCATTATTGACGGCTTCTTTGAAAATCAAAAGCAAATCGCGGCGCACATTAATGCTCAATTTCAAGCATATATCTGTCACCGAAGCATCAAAATATAGATCAATTTCCTGCACAGAAAAAACCTCTTCGGCATGCTGGCGCATTCGACGGGTTAAATCCGAAAAGTTGTCGTGTTCGGGCGCGATTGCCCACACGATGTCGTTCATTGATGCCACGGATTCACGGGCAATATCGGCAATTGAGGTTAATGTGTTGAGATTACGAATTTTATCTTGCTTTGCTACCTCGCTCAGAAGCGAAATTCGAGTTAGGTTTGAACCGATGTCATCGTGTAAATCGGTGGCGATTCGGGTTCTGATGCGCTCCATTTCGAGGAGCCGTGCCAGACGATTTCGATAAAATGAGTATATTGTCAAAGCAATTAATGCTGAAACTAAAAGGATGAACCACCAGCGTTGCCAAATTGGAGCGAAAATTGTAAATGAAACGGTGGCGGGTTGACTATAAATTCTGTCAGCAGTAATAACCCGCACCTGAAATTGATATGAACCGGAAGCCAGATTCGCAAAGTTCACGGTGCGCTCAGTGGTCGGTGTCCAATCTGAATCGCCTAACATATATTCATATTTTAGTTTTTCCCCCAAACTTGCTCCTAAGCCGAGAAAATCAAACCTGATTTGTTTTTGGTCGGGATTTAATTCGATGTTCTGAATGGCTGATTCGCCTAAAACCGAAATGTTTTGCGATTCACCGTTGACGCGCAAGCCGGTAATTAAAATTGTTGGCGGCAGACGTGTGCGTGGCGGTTCGGGGATAAAACGGGCTACGCCGTTGTCTGTTCCAAACCAAAGATTATTTTGGCGGTCACGATAGGAAACCTCAACAAAACTCGCAGGAAGCCCATCGGCAGTCGTAAAATTTTCGATTTGTCCGGTGTCGGGATTCAGACGGTCAACCCCGCGCCACGACCCAACGTAAATCCGTCCGAATGCGTCCTCAGTCACAGACGTGGCAGCGTTGCTCGTTAAACCGTTAGCGACTGTATATTTGACAAACTCGAAGTCGTCACTATTTGGCTCGTCAAGCCGCCACAGCCCGTCGTTGCTTGAGGCAATCCAAAGCCTGCCGCGAGAATCAATAAACAAATACCAAAACCAGCCTGAAGGTGCGCCTTTTGTTTGGTTGAAAACACGAAACTCGCCGTTGCGATAACGAATCAATGAACTTGTGCCGTAGTCGCTGGACACGCCAATCCAAATGTTGCCATGGCGGTCTTCGGCAAAAGCCGAACCAATGCCGGCGCGCACCAACCCAACTTGTGAAGTATAATCGTGCCAGGTATTTGCGGAGCGTTCCCAACGCAAAAGTTGGTTAGCGTTTCCAACCGTTGCCATCCAGAGGTCGCCCCGAGAATCTTCAAAAAGGCGGAAAGGCTCAAGCCCTTTGGCACCCGTTTCTTGTTTTTCAAGCGGCGCCCGGGCGAGATCTTCAAAACTCGTGTTGTCCGGTGAACGAAAAAGTCCATAGCCGGTCGGAACCCACCAGGCCCCGCGACTATCCTGCCGGACAGTTTGATCCCAACCCCAACCGTGATAGTCCACATAATCGGGCAGACGCAGTTTGAGGGGAGAAAATTTGTCGCCGTCAAAACGGCTGATTACCCGCTCGCTTTTTGGAAAGGCGGTAGCAAACAATTCTCCTGTCGAATTTTCAAAAATCGAATTGACGTGGTCATAATACAACCCGTCTGTTGCATTGTAGGTTGTAAAGCCGTAACGAGCAATTTTCTTTGCTCCGCAGGGTGACCCCGTCCATAAATTTCCGTCCTTGTCTTCGGCGAGGGTAAGAATGCTATCGCACAAACCGGGAACTGTGGCCAACCACATCTGACCATCGCTGGTTTGGAAAATATCTCTAATCCTGTTTGAACCGAGACCGTCTTTCGTGGAATAGCATTTTCTGACCGGCTTTTCGGTGTCTGCGGGGTCCAAAACACAGACACCGCCCTTTACGTCGCTTCGCATCCCCATCCAAATCTGACCATCACGGTCTTCCCGTAAAGCGGTGATTTTGTCATCGCCAAATCCATCTTTGTCTCTCACAAAACGCCGAACATTACCGTTTGGTAAGATGCGAAACATGCCGCTTCCGAAAGTACCAATCCAGAGTATTCCGTGGCGGTCTTCGAGAATTGTAT
>JANOEF010000131.1:0-2577 GCA_031413075.1 Acidobacteriota bacterium
TTTAGATTGCATTTGTGCAGAAGCCCCCACGAAGTAAGGGCGTAATTGATGGCACACTTACTTCGTGAGGGTTTCTGCATGAAACCAAACGGCTCACTTTATTTCGGACTTGTTACTAACCATTTTTTCAGTTCAAACCAAAGAATTTTTTGATCGAATTAAAGATCCCGGCTTTTTCGACCGCTACCTCTTTCGTTTCCTCATTTGCACTGGCTAGCATTGTCCGTCTTTCGGCAATCGTTTCGCTCAAGGCTTCCATCAGATTCGGGTTTTTCTTAAAGAGCGGTTTGACCGCAGTGTGTTTGATTTCCAAAACTTCGGTTTCTTCGGCGGCGACCACGGTTGCCGACCGCGGCTCGCCGGTAAAGAGTCCCATTTCGCCAAAAATCTCGCCTTCGTGCAGTGTTGCGACGGTTTTGGGGGTGCCATTGTCCAAAATTTGAATCTTGACCGAGCCGCGATGCACCACAAACATTGATTTGCCCTCCTGACCTTTGCGAACAATCGGTTCATTGGGCGAAAAGATCTTAGCTTCGCACTTTTCGGCCAGTTTTTGGGTTTCCTCATCACTCAATGGAGCAAAAATTTCAACATCGCTCAAACGCATAAAAATTTCGCTCACCGATTCGGTAAAATTAGGCTCCAGCGATTGTGGTTCCACATACAGGGTGCGTGTCGGAAACGCAAAATGGATATTTTCCCGCTGAAACGCATACCAAATCCGTTGACGGACTAAAGCATCCGTATCATTGTATTTGGAATAATCTTCGAGCCAATATTTAACTTCCCAGTCAATTCCGCTCTCGCCCAGGTTTCGGATCCGAACTATCGGTCTCATTTTGCGCGAAACATTTTCGACTTGTCTCACCACATCACGAATCAGCTGAGTCGTAATGGCCGGCGAGGCTGAATAGAGAGTGTTAAAAAAAGCCAGCCGGGCATTAAGGTTGTCTTTCGGCGCAACCTCAATAAATTCTTTGCTGATAACGCTGTTGCTGACCAGTATTATTTTGTTTTGAAAGGTACGAATCTTGACCCCGCGCCAGGAAATATCCTCGATCACCCCGGTCGCCCGGTTTTGAATATTGATGACATCGCCGAGTTGAAAAGGTTGGTCAGCCTGCATCGCGATTCCGGCAAAAAGATTGCCGAGCGTGTCCTGTAAAGCCAAACCGATGACAACCCCGATGATGGTTGAGCCGGCAAAAAGTGTGGTCAAATCGGTGTTCGGAAAGATTTGTTTGAAGATCGAGAAAAATGCCGCCACATAAATAACAATCGAAATCACATTACGCAACAGCGTGGCAAGTTCATAGTTTTCAACATTTCTGAGCGCGGTTCCAAAAATCAAAGCGTTAATAAAACGAACCACCGTAATGACCAACGCCATCCATAAAATAAGTTTGACGATATTGAAGAAGATTTGAAATAACTCCTCTCCCGTCTTGCTCATATTGCCTTGAAGCGACACGAGCAGTCCTTTGACATATTCAATTAATGGCGGTTCTAAAATTCTCAGAACAATCAGAACCAGCGAAATCATTCCGCCAACCAGCAGGAAAATTAAGAAGCGTTTTCTCAGTTCAGAAACTTGCATTGGCTAAAAAATATCAATAATTGTGGTTGCAATCAACAGAAGGGAAAGGATTGAGACGATGATCGTCAAACCCCAGGCCAAAACCTTGAACTGTAAACTGTTGGCGTATTCGCCCATAATTTCTTTATTGGATGAAAGCAAAACGATGGCCACCAGTAAAAATGGCAACAAAACCCCGTTTAGAGTTTGGGTAAAAATGAGTAGCTGAATCTGCGGAATGTTCGGGATCAGCGCCACAATGACGCCAATTACGATCAGCGCGCTGAAAATCCCAATAAAGATCGGAGCTTCACGAAAGCTGTGCGACAAGCCTTTTTCAAACCCGAGAGCCTCAGTCAAACTATAAGCCGTAGCGAGGGGCAAAACTCCCATCGCCAACATCGCCGCGCCAAAAAGTCCGATGGCAAAAATATATTTCGCGTATTCTCCGGCAATCGGTGCCAAAGCCGACGCAGCCGTGGCGGCTGAATCAATTTCGGTAATTCCCTGTTTGTTAAGTGTCGCGGCGGTTGAAATTACGATAAAGGCTGCAATCATGACCGCAAAAGCCGTTCCGACCACCACATCCGCCCTCACAAGTTTGTAATCATCTTTGTCCAGTGATTTTTCAACTACCGAAGATTGGACATAAACCTGCATAAACGGCGTAATCGTTGTTCCGATCAGAGCCATGACAGTAAAAAGATAGCCCGATTCAAATTTGAAACTGGGTGTCACGACCTCGGCGGCTACCTGTCCCCAATCAGGTTTGGCTAAAAAAGCCGAAATGATGTAGCCCAAAAAGACCATTGACATCGCCAAAAAAACCCGTTCGACTCGTTTTTGAGTTCCTTTGACCACTAACCACCAAATCAGCCCTGCCGTCAGCGGAATGGTTACATAACGCGGAATCCCAAAAAGCTCCGAGGCCTGGGCAATGCCGACAAACTCCGAGATTATCACTCCCGTGTTTGCAATCAGGAGCGCAAACATGACAAGTG
>JANOEF010000132.1:0-17276 GCA_031413075.1 Acidobacteriota bacterium
TGCTGACCCAGATTTTGATGGTGAACCACCTTTGATAACTGAAGTAGAAATTGACGAAGATGGCAAAACAATTCCAGGAACGGAAAAGGACTTTCCTGCCCCACCTGAAATTGATACTGATGATGAGCTGATTCCAGACCCACAACCAACAGGAGGACGAAACAAAACAGTTTATCGTATCACTGAGGGCCAAGTGCAAATAATTGCTGAAACTGTGCAAATACTTGGGGCAGATGGAAAATTACGAACAGTTCAATTTACTCAATATGCTAAAGAGCAAATTGTAACTTTGTTCCCTTCGCCAAACGAGTTAAAGATTGGATGGAGCAACAACGAAGAACGTAAACAGATTATTCAGCAATTGGAAGATAATGGAATATCCATTGAGCAACTGATGGATATTACAAAACAAAGCGAAGCAGACCCTTTTGACTTGCTTTGTTTTGTCGCTTACGATTTGAAACCCAAAACTCGAAAACAAAGAGTAGAACTTTTGGAGAAAAACAAACCTGATTTCTTTTTACTCTATAGTGCAAAAGCACAAGAAGTTTTGAAATTAATTTTAGAAAAATATATTGATTTTGGGTTGAATCAGATCAGACCGGACATTATTTCGGCTGAACCAATAAACCATAAAGGAAATGAAATCGAAATTATAAATGAATTTGGGGGAATAGATAAATACAAGCAATCAATAGATCAACTTCAAAGTTTGCTCTATGCGGATGCGGCATAAGATAAATAAATGGCAAAGAAAAAAAGCAGCAAAGTTGTAAAAGAAGAAACACCCGCACAGCGACTTTCGGGAATCATTAAATGGTGTCGAAATACGATGCGAAAGGACAAGGGGATGAACGGTGACGGGGATCGCTTGCCCATGCTCACATGGATTATGTTTCTGAAATTTCTAGATGATAATGAAAACTTACAGGAAATTCAGGCACAACTAAAAAACAAGAACTACAAGGCGGCAATTGAAGAACCTTATCGCTGGAGAGATTGGGCTAAGGATAAGAATATGACTGGGGATGATTTGCTTTCCTTCGTCAACAACGAAAATGTAAAACTAGCTGACGGAAAAGAGCGAACAGGGCTACTTTATTATTTGCGGGGATTGCAAAGCGAAACGGGAACGGAACGCAAAGATGTAATTGCCACGGTTTTCAAAGGCGTAACAAACCGAATGATTAACGGCTACTTGTTGCGCGATGTGGTGAATAAGATTGATGAGATACATTTCACTAACAATGAAGAAATAAACACACTATCTCATTTGTATGAAAGTATTTTGAAAGAAATGAGAGATGCCAGCGGAGATGCAGGAGAATTTTATACACCACGACCTGTTGTAAAATTTATGGTAGAAATGCTTGATCCTCAAATTGGCGAAACAGTTCTTGACCCTGCCGCCGGGACTGGGGGATTTTTAGTTGCATCGTTTGAACATTTAAAAAAGCAAGCGAAAACAGTGGAGCAACAGGAAATTTTACAAAACAAATCCATCATTGGAGGGGAAGCAAAACCCCTTCCTTACTTACTTTGCCAAATGAATCTGCTTTTGCATGGTTTGAACTATCCGAACATTGACAGTGGAAACAGTTTGCGCAAACCACTTCGTGATATTGGCGACAACGAACGAGTAGAAATCATTTTAACCAATCCGCCTTTTGGCGGCGAAGAAGAAAAAGGAATCTTGAATAATTTTCCTGATGATAAACAGACAGCCGAAACTGCTTTGCTGTTCCTACAACTCATCATGCGAAAACTGAAAAAGAAAAAACCAACCCAAAACGGTGGCAGAGCAGCAATAGTAGTTCCTCACGGAACTTTGTTTGCTGATGGTATTGCAGCAAGAGTAAAGAAACAATTGATTGATGAATTTAACCTGCATACGGTAGTACGATTAGGCGAAGGCATATTTGCGCCTTATACAGATATTGCTTGTAACCTTTTATTTTTTGAGCAAGGTGAGTCCACAAAAGATATTTGGTATTACGAATTGCTGCCACCCGATGAAAGAAAAAAATACAGTAAGACAAAGCCAATACAGTTTGAAGAATTTGATGAAATAAAACAGTGGTGGAACAAGCGAAAAGAAAATGACAACGCATGGAAAGTAAAACTGGAAACTGTCTTGTTAACTGATGATGAAGGCAAATTGCTGAATGTAAATCTTGATATAAAAAATCCTAACAAGAAAAATGAATTTGAATATCGTGAACCATTCGAGTTGATGAGTTCCATAATGCAGAAAGAGCAAAAGATAATGCAGTTAATGAAAGAAATTGAAAACCAAATCATTGGAGTAGCTTTTGTAAAATGAAAAATTGGACTCCATATCGATTAGGTGATTTTCTTGAAAGAAAGTATGACAGCATTTCTGTTGACAGCTTTACAAAATACAAGCGCATCACAATTAAAACCAAAGGACAAGGAATTGAATTGAGGGATGAAATTGAGGGAGTTGAGATTGGAACTAAGAACCAATTCAAAGCAAATCACAATCAATTTTTGCTTTCTAAAATTGATGCCATGAATGGTGCATTTGGAATTGTTCCTAAAGAATGTAATGACGGAATTATTACGGGGAATTTTTGGACTTACGATATAAATGAAAAAATAATTGACAGAGAATATTTGCGATTACTTTGTATCAAACAAGAATTTACTAAATTCAGTTTAGCAGCGAGTGAAGGAACAACAAACAGAAAGTATTTGAGGGAAGATAAATTTCTTAACCTCTCTATTTTACTTCCGCTATTACCTGAACAACAACGCATCGTTTCAAAAATTGAAAGTGTAAAGGAACGCATTGAGCAAATAGAAAAATTAAGAACGGAGCAAGTCAAAGATATAAAAAATTTACTTTTCAGTAAATACACTCAAATGATTGAAAATGCTGAATGGTTGCCAATGAAAGAAGTTGCCAATGAAAGAAGTTGCACCGATTGTAAGGCGAGAAGTAAAACTAAATGAAGAAGAGCTTTATCCCGAATTAGGAATTAGATGTTTCGGCAAAGGCACATTTCACAAACCCGCATTGACAGGATTAGAAGTTGCAACGAAAAAAATATTTCAAATCAAAAAAGGTGATTTAGTTTTCAGCAATGTCTTTGCGTGGGAAGGTGGAATTGCGGTAGCCAAAGAAGAAGATAATAACCGTTACGGCTCACACCGTTTTATTTCTTGTGTGGCTGATAAAGAAAAAGCATTGCAAGAATTTTTATGTTTTCATTTTCTTTCTCCTAAAGGTTTGGAAGATATCAATGCATGCAGTCCTGGCGGCGCAGGTAGAAATAAAACTTTAGGTTTGAATAAACTTGTGAAAATAAATGTTCCAGTTCCTGATATTGCCTTGCAAAAAGAGTTTGTAGAGCTATTGAATAAGGTTAATGCTATCAAAGACCAACACAGCGAAACTGAAAAAGAATTAACTCAACTTTTGCCAGCCTTATTGGATAAAGCATTTAAGGGAGAATTGTAATATTTCTGAAATTGCCATATCAGCCGAATATTTTGACAATACAGAGAAAATCCTTTTCCAAGGTTTTCCCAACGCAGATCTATTAAACATAATCACTCAAAGCCAAATAGCAATTTCAAAAGATGAATTTCTCGCATATATGATGTTCACTGAACAGATGGAACATGATGGGTTTAGAACCTATGATGAGCTTAGTGATAGGATTTCAAAAAGGCTGGCTGATATTGACGATTTTCTTTCATTTAATAATGGAAGTGTTCAAGCAAGATTTATTGGAAACAATATGATGCAAGCAGGTTTTACGGAGCGAATCGGCGTTGCGCTTGGATTATGTGTCGTAAATAGAATTCATAATTTGACTGCTGCCGACTGGAAAAAGATTCCAACGGCTCCAGGAAGAACAGGTCATCCAACTTTCGATTTTGAAATACCAATCGCCTCAACCGGAACGAATTTCATCCAATCTGAAAACAAAGGTAGTGCAGTTGCTGATAATTCGATACAAATTGTTACGGTTCAAAACCACTTCAAAAGTATTAAAACAAAGAAAGAATATGTAAGAGCAGAAGAAAAAAAAAGTGGCATTCCGAAACATCAAAATTTGTATTATGGAACAATTGGTGTGCTAGACGATAGAACAAACAGCACAGCAAAAGTTTGGTTAGTTGACCCACCCGCATTTGAAATTGAAATGAAAACTGAGAAATACAAATTACTTGCCAGACTTAGATATTATCTAGATGAATTTAGGAATATTGACGTTAAAGAACGCCTGACAAAAGCACTAGAAACACGAATTGAAGAAATCGAAAACAGTTATGATTATCTAAAGTTTAACAATGTTCGGTTGGATTATCCATATCCAAGACCTAATCATAATTACATGGACGGAAAGATGTTTGCATCAATAGACACCAATGAAGCATTTGGAAGAATTTTTATTATTGAACAAGATCAAAATATGTTTGCATACCTTGTGGCATTTCCCAAAGCAATAATGAGAATTATTATCCTCCAAAATTTTGAAGATATTCTTAATTATGAGTACAATCCGGATTTTATAAATGAAAAGGTTCAAGTTTTGATGAGATTCGGCGTGAAAGAAACGGAAGAATCTAAACTCCCTCAAAACTTAAAGTTTATTTTCAATAAAAGCAAAAACTATTTTGAAGCAACATACTTTGGTAAAATAAGGCATTCACGCGACGGAAGAATTTTCGGGTTACTAGACCAAGAATTAAGAAACTACGAAAAATAAAAATTTAACTTTATAAACACGAAATAACCAAACCTCAAGAAAAAATTGCTGAATTCTATTTACCAAATTCGGGAAGATAGCAATAAGCCGAAACAATCGAAAACACAATTTACGACATTAAAGCAGTTAATCCAAACGCCAAAGATACAAGCGACAAAAGAACTCCTAAAGAACTCTTAGAATTTATTGCTGAAAAATCAAAAGAGGTTGAATATGCCTTACAAAAATTGATTCAAATAAGTTAAAAGTGTTGAGTGCCTACCGAGTGCCAAACTGTCCAATACGGCACAAAATACAATAGATCTTCAAACTTCATTGATATCTTTTAAGCCGCCTCTTTCTTAGGTCGCCCGCCTTTTTTTCCATTTTCCCGACTGGCGTTTTGCTTAGCTGGGGTTTTTGACCTCCCACCTTTAGCAGTAATTTCGGAATAATGTTCGCGTAAAGAACGCATCCACGCTTTGCCACCAAAAACGCCTTGCAGTAATTCAGGGACACGGAAATCTGCGTCAAGTTTTTCCCAATGCAGTGCGCTCCCGTTTGACCATAACTCAACTTCTGATAAGTCTTCTGCACTCGCATCGCGTAAATTTTGCATAAGCTCAATCGGCAAAATTAAGGTTGCGCCATTGTGCAAATCCAAAACTAAACGGCGGGTGTCCTGGTTATAGGAAACGGCAACTGCACGAGCTTCATTTTCCATTATTTCACGCCCGCGAATGTCGGCTTCGTCTTGCATTCGGTCAAGTTCTTCTTCGGTGTATCTTTTCATTTCCTTAATCTCCGTTTATTTCATCCCATTTTTCTAAAAATTTCGCTTGATTTTCGGCAGTGATAAATAATGCCTGACGTTCATCCTGACGGCTCATTCCGCGGTTCTCGCGAATGGATGGCGGTGCATTGTCAACATCTCCCAAGTTGATAACCGTTTCACCACTTTTGAAAACGTGCACGTGGGCGGGAGCGTGGTCATTGAAATAAATAACAAATCTGAATCCGTTTTCGTTGTGTATGGTTGGCATCTTTTTATCTCAAAAACTAAGATAACTATAACCTAACTAACTTAGGTTTGTAAAACAGAACATTACCGAAATAACTTTTTTACAGCAACAATAAAACTCAAAACTTCATTACCATATTTTGTGTATGGCGAATGAAGTTTCAACCAGGTTTTCAAATGTCGGTATCCCTGAAATGGTGCGAGACATAGACCGCCTGCTCAATAAAATAAACTCAATTCCTGACGATAAAACCTTTGGACTAAAAATTGTTGACCAATCAAAAGCTATTCAAGATTCTTTGAATTTGGAAAACAAACGACTTCAAGTAGGTATTCAGTCGGAACGTCTGACCAAAGCCTCGCTCCAAACCGATGCCGAAAAAATCAAAAACGTCAATCTTTTAGTCAAAGCAGAGTCGGAAGTTTATCGCCAAATCGTGGCTCAGGAACGTGCCGAAAAAGCTGCTATCCAAACTGATCGGGAAAGACTCAAACTTAAAAAAGATGCTTTAGATATTCAATCTAAACAGGTTCGATTGGAAGAGCAAAAATCCCGAAGTTTCAAAGGTGAGTTCGGGAGTGAAGTTGGTTCCCGTCTCGGTCTGCCGATCCCGACCTCGCCGGCCGCCGCCGCCGCGACCGTCGTTTTCGCGGCCGGATATGGTGGAAAAAAGATTTTAGATCAAGGCGCGGAACTTCAATCCGCTCAAAAACTGTTACAGGCAAGTGCCAAAGAAACAGGCGTTATCTATGACGATTTAAATAAAAAGGCTCAAAAATTTGCTGACATTAACCGGTTATCGGAAACCGCCGCAAATGATAACTTCGCCAGGATCACTTCGTTTGCCGGAGCTGCCGGAAGATTGGACAAAGTTGATCAGTTCAGCCAAGCTTTTTCCGATTTAGCTTCTGCCAAAGGCATTAAATCAACCGAATTAGGCGAAGTTGCTAAACAATTAAATGCTTTGACCGATGAAGCTACTGATAAACTGCTCGGAGCCAACCCGTCAGCTTTTTACGATAAATTTGCTCAATCAATCGGAACGACTGCCGATAAGTTGGATGATGCTCAAAAACGGGCGGCAGTCTTTGATGAAGTTATTCGACGAGGGGCGATATTCTCAGGCGAGGCAGAGAAAAAAGCTAACACTTACGCCGGAGTCTTGGAAAAGATGGGGGCCGCTTGGGATAACTTTGTTGCGCGTTTGGGGAAAGACAACGGACCGGTGGTTGCAGAGGCTTTGAAATTTCTATTTTCCGCCACGACCGGAAGCCCTGATTTTTTCATTGAACCTCCTACAAATGCCGACAAACAGGCAGAAGCAAACCGAAAATATCGCAACGAATTACCTGACTTACAAAAGCAACAACAAGAGTTTTTAGACGCCAAACAAAATCCCCGGGCAAATTTCCGTAATTATGCTTTGAGCAGACTTGAATTGAACCGCGATGTGTTTGTGCCGGATGCGTTAGATTCTCAAAAACAAGTAGAAGATAAATTATTGAAATTCCGCGCCGAGCGTCAAAATAGTTTCAATATCAATGAATATGATCCGGCTGTTCTAAAACAAACAACAGATAAAGCAGTCGAATATGCAACCAAAGAATCCGCTGAATTAGTTAAGAGATTCAAAGATATTGCGAGCAAGCGGCCTCCATTGGCCGTTTTACTATTTGAACAAGAGCAATTCAAACAAAACTCGTTCAGATTAATTGACCAGAAAGCTAAAGATGAGGTTTCGGATGCTTTAGGGAATGCGATTGATGAGGTCGTGAAATCAGGCTTTCAAAAAGGATTAGGAAAATCGGCTGAAAATTATCAACAATTTCAAAAAATTGTGAAAGATATTGCTAAAAGTCCGCTGCTTAAATCTGAGTCGAAAGAAGAATTATTTGACACTGCTGATCGGATTCAAAAACAGTTCGACAAAATCAAGGACGAATTCAAAGATTTGGCAATAAGTTCTTTTGCGGCCACCTCAGCCAACCCATTCGTCAAACTCTTTGGGGATGCTGATAAAGCGATTGACCAAACATATGAAAAGTTCAAAGTTTTCGGTAATAAATTTGCCCGGCAAGCCGCTGATGTCGCCCGCCGAGCCGAACAGGTCAAAGTTAATTTAGCCTTTTTCGAGTCCCGGCAACGCGAATTTGGTCTCCGCCGGGAAGCCGCTAATTTAGGACGGTTAGTAGATGCCGACATCAATGGAGTCGGGCGAAGAACTTCCCTTTTGGAGCAGAGTTTAGGGAGTCTATCACAAAGCGTAAACTATCGACTCGGAGCACTTGATGCTCGCGCCTTAGCCGGAGGACAGTTTACAACCACCCGAGGATTCGAGGAACCTCTGAAAGTCCTTCAGGTAATTGAACTTCAGCAAAAACTGGGGACGAATTTAACTTACAGAGACCGTTTGGAAACTAATCTTGCTCTCCTGCAATTTAGGGCACAAAAAGAACAACAATCAATTGCCGAATCAAAAGACATTCTTGAGCCTTTGAAAAATCTGGAAATTGCAATGAAGAGCCTTTTCCGTCGGGATGGTGAATACCTCGGACGGACTATTCCCGGACTTTATCCGTCGGATCGTTTTTCTGATTTGGGTATCTATGGACAAGAAAAAGTAGCTCAAGCCAAATTGTCATTGCTTCCATCAGTGGACGAACTCTTGAATATTATCCGGAGTGGCGGACCGCAGTCTGACCAAGCCCGTCAAGCTCTCAATTTTCGAGCAGACTACCAAGAAACCTTGGCTCAAGCCTCAGACCAGCGATTAAAGGACAGCCTCCAAAAAGATGATTATCTGAGAGGAAGTTTGGCTGATATTCAAAAACAAATCAACCAGACTTTAGGAGATAGAACCGTTCCGGCCGTCACCCGGTTGGATACGGCCGCCAATCTTTATAAGGAAATTGGAACTGAAAATCTGAGCCGTGACCAATTGCGGGACTTTCAAAATGTTCTGACCCAACGGGCGAATATTGAAGCCCAACAACGCGACCAAATCAATAAAGTGATGGAGAAAATTTATAATTTGCTGGGTGGTGATAAGGGCGGCGGAGCAATCCCGGTTAGGTTTGGTAACAAACCGATTATTGACTTGACTATTAAAGAAGGCAGATTCAGCGTTCAGACCGGCACTCGCCCGGGTGATGGCGATGTCATAAGCACACGATGAGCGAACGATACAGCACAGTGTCCATAGGTGGAGTCTATCTGACCAGCACCGGAGAAAATACGGGAGTCGGGAACTGCGTGACAATTACCGGTTTGGAGGCCCTGCGCTTGTCGCAGACCGGCACCAGCCGTCCGAATGCCGACGGCACGATGATCACTCAGTTAGCTGATCTCAAAGGTCATTTGATCTCGATCAGTAACGAAATGATCGAAAAAGATGTTCACGAAGATGTGCTGGCTGTTTTTGAGCAATGGATCGCTGACGGGCAGTCGTTTGAGTTGACCATTGAGGGCGATCTCGGGACCTGGGTTGACGGTTCAGCCCTGGCGGTCACGCCGCGCTTTCCGAAGCATCACGAAACATCAGGCGAGTTTATCGACGGACTCTTGAAAAACGTCACCTATTTTTTACAGACAGCGTAAGGAGATGAAATGTCACAATTGAACCTGTTCCATCAATTCAAAGAAAACATAATGAAGGGCGTCCACGATTTTACAAACGATTCGTCGTGTAATATTAAGGCGGCCTTGTGCGCAGCAGCCAACGCACCGGTGGCCACCAATTCCGTGCTCGCCGATCTGGTTGAAATCGCCTACACCAATTTGTCAAGTCGGCTACTGAGCGGAGTCACCGCCGAGCATTCATCCGGAGTTGTGCCGTTCACTGCCAATAATCTGACACTCACCGCGTCCGGCGGCTCGGTGGCCGCGTTTCGATATGTGGCGCTTTACGACGATGTTCCGTCGAGTCCGGCTGATCCGTTGATCGGATGGTGGGACGTCGGCAGCTCGATCACCTTGCTTGACACTCAGATTTTTATCATCAATCTGACGGCAGGGCGTTTCGGACGTCTGCAAACAGGAGCTTAGGAGATGTCTAATTTGACCAAAGTATATGAAGGCGCGGATCTGTCGGGTTCGGTGACGGGAATCATTTTTTTGCCGATTCTGATGAATGGACTCTTAACCGGAGTCGGGATTCTCTGCGACGGCAATGTGAGCGGCTCGGATGTCACTTTTGTTTTACGTCAAAACGGCTCGATCGTCGCCACCGGCACAATGCTCATCGCCGTCGGAGCCAACACGAAGTTTGTCACAGGATTACGCGTTGCGGTCAGTGTCGGAGATGAGATGACGCTGGATATGTCAGGCGGCGGCGCCGATGCACCGATCACGCTCAATCTGGAGATCGAAGATGCACAGAGCTTATCAATGGGTGAAGCTCTGGCTTTGGTCGCCAACAATATTTTGTATTAAGGAGAATCAGCAATGTCAGCAAACACAAAACCGATTTATTCGCGCTCGCCGCACGTGGAATGGAACACGTTGCTGACGGGCAACACGACCAAGGACGGAACCAGCGGAATGTCGCTCATTTTTACGGGTGACAACAATGAAGGCGGAATGATCCATTCGATCCGCTGTGTGCCATTGGGAACCAATGTGGCCACGGTCATTCGCATCTTTCTCAACAATGGTTCAACCACCGGCACGGCGGCCAATAATTCGATGATCGCCCAAGCCACGTTACCCGCTACGACTAACAGCGAAGTCTCAGCCTTGCCGGTTATTGAAATCCCGCTCGACCGACCACTACCGGCCAATTATGACGTTTACGCCGTTCTGGGAACAACGGTTGCCGCCGGGTGGCAGGTGACTGCGTTTGGCGGGAAATATTGATAAGAGGTGATGACCAATGCTTGATATGTTCGGAATGCCTGGAAAAGGACTTGACCGCCGGATCTTTACCGGCGCAACCAGTCCGGGGGTAAATGCGGCAACTAATTTCTGGCATACTTGGCGGAAGCCGAAAAACGCCCGATTCGTAGCCATGCTGATTATCGGAGCCGGGGCGGGCGGCGGCAAAGGACTGACCGGAAGTGCCGGGACGGCGCGGGGCGGCGGAGGCGGTGCGGGAAGCGCGGGAACGGTGCGGGCGCTTTTCATTGCCGACATGTTGCCTGACATTTTATACATTCAAACTCCGATTGGCGGCAAAGGCGAGGATGGGACGGCGGCTGTAGTTGGCGGTCGCGCCTGGGTGTCCGTGGCTCAATCGTTAGCTGTTGCGGATACGGTCATTCGGTCGGGTGACAGCGACGCGCCGATCGGTGCTACCGGATCGGCAAGCGGCGGGGCTGCCGGTTCGGGGTCATCGGTCTTTACCAATGCCAATGCGGTTTGGTCAAATGTTGCGATCGGACTCAACGCGGTTTTCGGAGCAACCGGCGGAAACGGTGGAAACGGCTCTTCGGGAACAGCAGGCTCTGCCAGCACGGCGTTAAACTATTTACCTCTGTGCGGTGGCGGTGGCGGTGGTTCGGTAACTACCGGAAATACTCCGCAAGCCGGAGGTGCGGTGACCGGTGCCGGATCACTTCTTCCGACAATTCCCGGTGGCGCAATCAATGTGGAAGGCAGTGCCGGGCTTTTCATTCCCCAGCCGTTTATAGCTACGGGCGGCGCAGGCGGCGGCGGCAGTGCAACGGTCGGCGGGAAAGGCGGCGATGGTGCTTACGGATGCGGTGGTGGTGGTGGTGGTGGTGGCACAACGGGCGGAGCCGGCGGGAAAGGCGGCGATTCGATCGCGTTTATTTACTGTTTCTAAAATGCAATGGCAATTATCAATTCCAGTAAATTTCTCTACGGTCAGATCTTCGATGCCGAGGCAATTCAGTTGGAGATCGAAGGCGGCGAGGCATCGTTTCTGCAGGACAATGCCTTGCTGGCCGGAGCGGCTGAACTGGAAATCATCGGAGAAGAAGCTCTCTTTTATGTCGGTTATGCGATGGATGCTGATCCGGGCGAACTGGTTATCGAAGAACCTGACGCGCTATTCGGATACGTCCTTGACGGCGATCCGGCGGAACTGGAAATAGAGCCTGCCGAGTCCTTATTCGGTTATGTGCTGGAGGCTGATCCGGGCGAACTGTTTCTTTATCCCGAAGATGCCGGATTGCTGTATTATCTGGCGTTCGGCAACACGCTCAATTTGTTTATCCAACTCTTGCCGGCGGCTGTCTCTCAGACTGCGAATCAAAAACAAAAATTTCGCATTCTGGTCGGCGCGGTCGAACTCGACTGGTCGGATGCCGAATATAAAGGCGAACTGAATCGGATTGGCTTCGAGCTGACGGTCCAGCTCTCGAATCTCGCTCAAAAACACCTGATTTCGGATGACGGTAGTTACAAGTTCGAAGTCTGGGATAGCGGAGTGGGCGACTGGTTGACCGTGATCGACACCGGCAAACTGTTGAATTCCGAATACGGGGTCGAATGGAATGACGGCCCGGCTGACACTTTCAGCTTCACCATTTATTCGACGGTAGATGACAAACTCGAACGCTCGCCGTCAATACCGCTGGAATTATACGATTCGGGCCGGGTCAGTCTGGATGCCGGAGATTTCGAAGTGCTCGAGGATTCCGAAGGCAATACTTACCCAACCACGCTGGAAGCCATCGCCGGCTTTAATACCGAGATCCTGTTTAACCGGGTTCTGGTTGATGAGTGCGGCTTTTCGGCCGTTCGCACGAATTTACCGCATTGGAATCTGCGGCGGCTCGGATGGCGATTGACCGATACGTTCTGGGAGCCGATCAAATCGAAGATCGGAATGTTTGAACCGGTGGTCTTTCAGGTCGGAACCGAACTCTGGATTCAGGACGTGACGCAGGAATTCACGGATGGTATGCCAGAGCCGGAAGTGCTCAACGTGTCAGGGTATAAGCGTCTGCGGGTAAGCCGGAATTTGCAGCGGATCGGCGCGTATGAAATGAACTTTGTAGCCAACGAGATGGAATACGATCCCGAAGATTTGGACGTCCGCATTGAACCGGATTCGGAATCCACCGGACTCATCGGCAATGCGAATTACACGCAAACCAGCATTCAGAAATATTATCTGGATTATTACAAGAACGGTAAAAAAGTGCGCGAGCAATACGAAGCCACCTTCAAGACCACGACCGGTTACAGTCCGTTCGAGCCTGGCGTGCTGCAAACCATCAGCACCTTTGAAGAACAGATTCAGTATGATTTCCAAGGCAATCAAACCGGCTCGGTAGTGGTTGAAGAAGCGATAGTTCCGGCTTTCAGCGACGGGACCTGGACTTACTCATTACAGGAAGTTTCACGCGAGGAAAACGGATGGCAGACAGGCGGCCATCCATACAATCAAGGTCAACAAATAACAAAACGAATGACGCGGGAAAAGTCGGGAAAAATCGCAGTCGATCCGGTCAATCTGTCAATGGGGGTTCCGGCTCGAATGTCATATTTGAAAGCGCTCGAATCTCACAATATCACGGAAGACACGACTTACGAGGACGGTCCGATCGAGACTTACGAAGAGAATTTCTCCGTCGAGACGCGCGACCGGATTCGACAACGTGTAAAGAAAACCAATCACCTGGTTGGCGCGGTGCCGCTCGAATACGATGAGCCGAAAACGGGTGACATCGGCATCGGAGGCAGTTCGACCGTCACCAAACCGATCATCATTCTGCCGAATGAAGGTGATACGCTGGACGGATTGAAACGAGTCGAACAGATTTCGATGGATGAGCTTCCGTTGGAATATGCCACTCCGTTGACGAGACGAAAACTGCGCCGGCTGTCGGAAAAACCGTATCAGTTTCAATGCGATATTCAGGGCTGGATCGTCGGTTTGCGGCGCGGACTGATCAAGACCATCAATGATCGGGGAAGTGAAGTAGGAAAGATGATTATTGAAGCATTCAACGTGGTCATTCGCAAACACGGTGAAGCGGATCGGGAAGTCCTGACGACGATTCAAGGAAGGCAGGTGTAATGGCATTTTACAATCTCAGTAATCAAGCAGAAAGCAGTCTGGCATTTGATATTCGCGGAACCACACCAGTGATTCTCGAAAAATATGTTGATGTCGTGCCGGCTAACACGATTCAATGCGCTCTGGTCAGCGGACTTATCATTGAGGGCAGATTCGAAGCTCAGACCGATGGCGACTATCAGGACCTGGAAACGGGGATGAGTTGTGCAGCTGCACTGCTGACACCCGAGCGTATCAGGATTCGGATTACACAATCACCGGGAGTGACCGTGCCAACTGATGTGTTGGTCGAGCTGGTCATCCTCAGCTAATTATGAAAAAACGGATCAGAACCAATCAGATCACGGTCAACGTCGAGGTTGATGGCAAACGAAAAGCGCGGCGCAAAGGTTATTCTGACCGGCGTCGCGGAGATGATTTGTATCGTCGCCGTGGATCGAAAGACCTGTTATGGGAATTCTTCAATTTAGCTACCCGCCTTCGGGCAGTTGAGACACCATCGACCTATGACAATGCACTCAGGGAATTGACGGATAAAAGTGCAGTCAATTACTCGGAAGGCAAATATCTCGAATATGTTGAACTGGCTGTTATTCAACCCGGAATAATGGATTCGATTCCTGCTGTTGGAATTCCGGCCGGATGTCAAGATGTTTATCATCTTAACTTTATCAATCATCTTCAGATTTCCGCGCTGGATGTTCCAACATTGCTGGAATGGGATGCAGCTTGTCTTGGAGCAGATGATGCAACTAATCCTTTGAAAACCACTTCAATCAATGGTGAGAAAATTCGGAATTGCATGCCGATCTGGTATGGCAAAGGACTAGTTGACGGAACTTTTCAAACCATTGAATTCGATGTTGAGGTTTACAACGCGGAAACATCTGCCGTGATTCAGCGATGGCCGAATACATATGCACGACGACGGGTCCAGGATTTCGGCAATCCTGGAATGAGTTATATCAGCAACACGCTCTTGGCCGGAAAACCACTGACTGAAACGCCGGCCAACTGGAACCCGCTTTCGCTCACTCAGGAATCGGTGGATATTTCTCAATCAGCCTATATGGACACTGAGGCACAGACTGAAACGAATATCCACATCAAACTGGTTAGTGCTTTGCATTTTGAAGATTTCGATACTCGGGATACAGCCAATTACAAGGTGACTGGCTTGCCTAGTTACGACGCGACAGAGATTACTTTCACAGCCAAACTGAACGAAGGACTCAAATATTTTCTGAAACCGAAATGGCTTGGTTTTGCTCGTCAATACAGTTTCAGCCGGGATATGAGCTATAGCTTCGAAACTTATGTCGGGCAGGGACCGTCATGGAACAATGGAGTTGATTTGACGGGTTACTGGCAACCTAATTTTGCTCCAAGTTCGATATCAATGACTATTGGTCTTTTTTCGAGTAGTTTGAATGGCGGTAATATTCAAATGACTCCGAGTCAGCCCGGATATCCTTTTGTTCCGCCAATAGAAGGGGTAATTACTGCTTCTCTTGATCAGGTATCGGGAAGTTACAGCGTAAACCTTCCAAATGGAACTGTTATCGCAGGAACAGGAACTGTTCACGCACCTAGTGGACGATGGACAGCTTCAGGCGCTACTCCCGCATATAATTATACTTTGTTTTGGTTTAAGGCAACCGGTGCAGAACCGGGGTTGGTAAATCCACTTCTTCTTACTCAAGCACATATTTTAAACTGGCAGACGGTTTCCTACGATTTCGCCAGCACCACCGTAAAAAACGTATGTAGTATGTCCGGCAAGTGGTATGCGGGATCAAAGATCGGATGTCTGCCGGCCTTTCCAATGCATCTCGAAAAACGAACCGGTCAGACAATCTGGGGAGATGTGACATTTGTTAATCCGCTGTTCAACTTCACCAAAAACTATCCGGACGGATCGCAGAAAGTTTATAGCTACTCCGGTGGAGTTCCGCAAGCCTTCTCCGGTGCAGTAATGTATGCACCGTTTAGTTCTGACAGTTCTTATACCTGGCAGTTACCATTTTACAAACGGGGATGGTCTGAAACAGAAGAATTTATCGGGACTATCGAAACCTGGATCGGACGAATAATGCCGGCATCAGGAAATTTATTCACAACTTACATAGATCATTCATTTGATCCGATCGTGTGGAAAGAAAGAACTTCAGCAGGTGCGATGGCTGCTTCGGTCCAGAGTAAACTATCAGGGATGATCTCATCAGTTCAGGCGCAGATCAATAGTTTGGCGCATGTGCGGAATGCTGTTTTTTCAACTGGGGGAACGGATATCAGCGTAGATGGTAAAACGATTGTTGGGTTGCCGATAGATGTTCCGGCCGGCACGCTTTGTGCAGTTCTGGTGACAGAAAAGGGAAAGAAACACTACATCTGGAGAAAAACCGCTTCAGTCAGACAGGATTACGATTACAACCGGTTCCAGGCGGTGATCAGACATACTTCGAATATGTATCCGTGATTACTCCACCTTAAAAAGGGGTATGATTATGATAGGAATAATGGTTTAGCGCGGTTCTCAACTTCATAGCCGACTCCACTCCCCCCCAACCTTTTTAAAAATAACCGTCACAATTTTCGACCTCTTTTCAATATCCTTGAGAGTTAGTTTGTGAGAATCTTCCGCACAAGTGCGTATTACGCACCAAAATGAACACCGATTAGTTTTAGGGGTTGATCCGCACTTTTGGTGCAAGCTATCTGTAACTATTGCAATAAAGAAGTTTACGGCTTCGTCGAAAATCGTTGCAAAAATCGCATAAGTTAATCTCCAACAACAACTTAAATGAAAAAGCGGCACCAAAAGCGCGGAAGATCCGTTTTAAAATGAACACTTTGATTTGAGCATCTTTGATAGGGATTAAGGAGAATATTCGGCACAATAAATTTCCATTTTAATTGAGGAGATTTATTGAGAATGCCGAATCCGCATACCAGGATGTCCATTATCAGAGTTGTTATAACCTGCGATCTTGGGCAGCGGAGTGGGAGACGCTGTCATTTTTTGTCTGAAAGATTTCTCGAATCAGCGAATCTCGTTCTGAAGCATCCCTAAATGTCAAAACAAAGAATCTTCCCAAAAACTATTTTGGGGGTTACACTTCATTGAATATATTTAGCACAAAAGAAATTGAAAATATCGGGTATTGATTTCAATTTGACGAGTTTATAAGTGAAATGTCGCGTAAAGAATTTGAGTCAGGTTTTTTGGAAAAGAGCTACACTTGATTGATGGAGATGGAGCAATGATAAAAAGAAAGTTAACCGCTTTAGGCATCCTGTTTTGCCTGTTTAGTTCATCGGTTGTCTTTGCCCAGTCGGATCGCGGAGTTGGAGTCAAAGCGACCGGAGAAAAGAAACTGGCATTGGTGATTGGAAATGGTGCCTATAAAAATACTTCACCTCTAACAAATCCGGTCAATGACGCCAATGATATTGCAACCGCCCTTAAAACTCTGGGTTTTGAAGTCCTGATCGGAACGAATCAAAACAAACGCGAAATGGAGATGTTGGTTCGTCAATTTGGGG
>JANOEF010000133.1:0-1920 GCA_031413075.1 Acidobacteriota bacterium
GTCAGTATCGGTAATGACGATGCTCGGACCGGTTCCTGAATTTGCGTTGGCATTATTTCTCGAATCACGTTTCGCAAATTGAAAACGGAATTCATTCAAAACATTGGTAGAAATGGTTGAAGCAAGCTGGATTCCTAAGGACGAAGATTTGTCATCGAAATCAATGCTGCGTTGGAGGGTGTTAGTTCCACCGGCAATGTTATCCGGTGATAAATTTGTGAACCGATTGTAACGAACAGATAAACGATTATTATCATCGAGTTGGGCATCGGTTCTGAAAATAAAGAAATTTACTTTTTGTTTAGTTGGGATCGCGGTCGGGAACGCTGAGGCCGGAACTCCGGCGCCGATCAAAGCTGCTTGACTGGCCGCCGAAATGGTAATGGTTCGTTGCGGCTCTCCGCCCAAATCACGATTGACCCATTCATATCCGGTGTAAAAATGCCAGCGGTCTTTAACAATCGGACCGCCAACGGCACCGGTCAGGTTATCAACTTTTGTTTCGGGTTTAATCGAAGTCGGACTGGTGTTGAAGGGTCGTGACGACATTCCGGTCCGGCGGAAACGATAACTTCCAGATCCGTGAATACCATTAGTCCCGCTGGGCGTGACCGCATTCATAATTAAGCCGGGTGTATTTCCGAATTCTGCTGAAAATCCATTGGTCACAAGTTGGACTTCAGAAACAAATGTATCCGAAATCGGCATCAAGCGGATTCCGCCGCGGTCAGCCTGAGTATTGTTATTTCCATCCAGCTGATAATTTGTCCGGCGAGTATAACCGTTCGCGTTAATACGCGGAACACCAAACTCAGAATTAGTTCGGCCCGTGACATTTGCCTGGAGTAACGCATAGTTATAAGGATTACGTGAAACGAGCGGCAGGTTCTGCACTTCGCGGGCATCCATCACCCGTCCAACATCAATTTTCCCGGGATCGGCGATCGGAGCATCCGAAGTGACCGTCACGGTTGCCGAAACATCACCGGCCTGGAGCGAAACTGTGACTGTCGCGATGCGTCCGATGGTTAAAATAATCCCGGCCTGGACATATTTTTTAAAGTTCGGGGCTTCTACTGTGACCTGATACCGACCGAGCGGTAAAAGTGGCAGGCGATAGACTCCGTTTTCATCCGAAGAAACTTTTCGTTCGGCCCCCGTATCTGTATTTCTGGCAGTAATTGACGCATTTGGCACAGCGGCGCCGGTTTGGTCAGTAATAAATCCTTCTATTTGACCATTTAAGGCTTGCGACTGGGCAACCCCGAGGATAGTCATTGCAAAAACTAAAATAACTAAAAAAAATAAATTCGCTGATGTTTTTAACATTGCGTAAACTCCTTGATTAAAATTTGAATTGTCTAACTACAATTTGTAGGAATGTATGTTACAAAACTATAACACCATTTCAGTAATATTCAACAGACAAACTATTGTAAAGTTTTGTAAATCTAGCTTCGATAAAACGCCCGTTCAATATCATGCATCGTGAGCCGTAAAATAATCGGTCGCCCGTGTGGACAAGTGGTGGCGGCAGAATTAGTTACCAGATTATCAATCATCCACTGCATTTTTTCGGGCGTCAGTTTCATATTAACTTTAACCGCCGCCTTACAAGCCATAGTGGCAGCAATATCATCCCGGATGGTCTCAATGGCTGTCCCTCGTTTTTCCGCTTCCACCGTATCCAATATTTCCGCCAACAAATTTCGAACCTCTTTGGCCGGTAAATCAACCGGTACTGCCTTGATAGCAATGGTTCGACCGGAGAGACGCATCAATCCGAAACCAAGCGAATCAAGTTCGCTCTCAACCAGTTCAAAGGCTGAAACCTGCGCCGGGGTCAAATCAAAAGTTTCGGGTAACAAAAGATTTTGCGACTCAACTTTTTTATCACTTACTTTCTTGCGGAATTTATCA
>JANOEF010000134.1:0-9401 GCA_031413075.1 Acidobacteriota bacterium
TTGTCGCTCACGCGACATTTTTGCTTTTTCAACTGGTGCAGTCCTTAAAAGAACTGCCTAAATTCATTTTGTCGCTCTGCGACATTAAAGGAAGTTTTTAGAGGAAAGCCCTAAACCTCCTTATAATTTGAATCGGGTAAAAGCCGTCCGAAGTTCTGAGTTCCGCCTTCAGGCGCCAACCGCCAAGGACGCGCGGCGGAAACGTATTTATTACAAATTTTCCGCTAAAAGCTGCCCACGATCGTTCGTCTCATTTCAGGCAACAATATCTTCAATTTTTTGCCCGGACAAGCCGTCGAAGTATAGTCGTTATGAGCCTTGATCTCGCTCGCCGTAATTTTATAGGTAGCTGAAAGCCACTTGGTTAGTTCCTGCAAAGATTTAAGTTGTTCGGGTGACGGTTGCTCGGTTTCAAAATTTCCTTCCACCACCACCAGAGCGTGTCCGGTCGGGTCATAATCGGTATTGGTATCCCCGACAAATTTGATTTCCCGGCCTTCGGCAATTTTGCCGTCAACCGCAATATAATAATGATATGGAACATCAAACCAAACGGGTTTCATCTTACCCGACGCAAGCCGGCTGCTGCTTTGAGAAAAACTCTGTAAATTCTGCATTTTCTTTTCAATGGCGGTCGTCTTCTTTTGCAGAGTAGCCGTGTGATGAATGGTAATGTAGCGAATCGAATGCTCCTTAACTGTGCCGACAGGCTTTTTCGCCTTCCAGTCCTGGCGGGAAATTATTGTCGGATTCGACACGGCACCTGTTGACATCTCGCTTTTTGGTTCGTTGTTGGTTTGGGCAACTACCAATAATTTATTTTCATTAAAAGCGGAAATAACCAGAACCCCCGCAATTAAAGTAACGAAAAATAATGAAACGTATAAATTTTTTATTGGCATAAAACTTACCTCCTGATTTGAATTCACATCCTTCTTTTTCTGCAAACTACGGATGACATTTGACCTGCCAGATAAACTCTCCCACCCGCCAGCTGACTTATTTTAGAACAATGTTTTTTCAAAAAAGTCCGCGAATGAATTTAAGAATCATCACTCATATTCCAACTGATTGCAAAGCAGATACCCGATTTTCCCTTTGTAATTTATCTTGCACATCGTTTCCCTTGAGTTCTGACGTTGTGCTATTGTCAGAAGTATCTCAACTGTTTCACCTTCATTGATCTCGCCAATTTTTGTTTCCAGTTTCAGATCGGCGTAAAATGTCGCGGAAGGTGTGACCGAAACTTTGCCGCTTTGCCGTCCTGCCGGCGGTTTTTCACCTTCTTCTTTTTTTACCTCCGCTTTCTGTTTTTCTTCAGCCTTCTTTTTTTCATTGGCCAACTGCTGTTTCTCTTTGGTCAGCGCGTCTTTTTGTTTCTGCAAATCTTCTTTTTCTTTGGCGAGTTTTTCGTCTTCTTTTTGTTTTTTCAACGCCTCAATTTCTTTTTTAAGATTTTCAGTTTCCTGCGATGTTCCGCTCGGACTACAGCCCGTTAGACAGATTGATACCGCCAGAAATAAAACTATTATCAAATTATTTTTATTCATCTTAACAACTCTCTTTTTGGTTAATGACAAGCAGCATCCACGCGGGTCTGTTTTTTTTCGCCGATAACTTGTGCCAAATTAACTGACCGTAATACTTAGAATAGCTGCCTGAGGCGCGTATCTTTTAGTTTCCCTTTGCCCCTCCGGATAAATGCCGTCACCGCTTTCTAATCTAAATAACAACCCTTTCGGTTGGTTGGTACACTCGGCAAACTCGCGTGATTCAATTTCGCTTTTGATAATCTTCGTGACCTTGCCGTAAATCTTCTCGACCTCACTGAGCTTCATTTTTGGGTGAACCCCTTCGGCGGTCTGAAATTGAGAATCCCAAACTTCGATATTTACGATCCGTGAGTCCTCGTTAATCGGTTTCTCGCGATCTTCCTCATTGGCATACAGCGTCATCAGTTGGACATCGCCCCGTTTAACCGAAATCAGAGCCACGCCGTCGCCGTCACTGGTTCGGGAAAATTCCGCATCACTCATCGCCTTTCGGGCTTCAGCAATAGTCATCCCGAGTTGAATTTCTCCAACAGACTTATCAGTAATTAGATAATTTGGCTGATTATTTAAGGTATCTGTCCGATTAGCTCCCCAAATTCTGATTGACGAAATAACCGTGCCGGCTATGTATTTAGTAGTTGTATATTCGTCTTTTTGGTAGATTCCGGCTCTGGCTTCCGGGTTAAACTCTCCCGGCGGAGTCACCGTAAGATCATATTTATCAGTCTGATTGGAAAATGTTGCATGTTCTGATCCATCAAGTTCATACAAAACAATTTCCTTTAATTTTCCTAATTTGTTCTCAGCCCCGTTGATCGTCAGGCCGGGACGGACGCCTTCGGCAGTTTGGTAAGCAGAACCCAAAATCACGATCGCTTCAATCTTCGCGGTCTCCCTGATCGGAATTTTCTCAAGCTCAAGATTGTCCACTTCGAGGTATTTCTCGTCCGTAATGAGATACATCACTGGCTGACCCGCAGGTCCAACCTGAATTGCCTGTTCAGGAACTTCTTCGGTAATATCTTGACGGGAAAATTTTGCCCCTTTAAAAAACTTGCGGGCCTCGGCAATGGTCATCCCGATCAGAGAATTCGCGTTGTTATCGTTTTGGGCGGCGCCTTCGTCTGTTTGCCCGGGAGAATTTCGAGGTCTATCGGCCGAGCAATCTTTCGGAAAAACAAAAAAGTTGTTAAGTTGACGGCCATTGCTGTCCATCACAAAAACTACGAGTCGAATGTTTCTTTTGACCCCCTCGGATTCGCAATATGCCGGGGTCAGATATGGTTTTAAGGCCGGAATTACTTCGTCTGTGAAGTTGCTTTGCAAAGTATAACGAGTTGTTTTGAAGATTAGCGCAAGCTCCATCCCGCCATCGGGACTAAGTTCCTCCTGACATCCCTTTGGACATTGCGACATCGCCTCGGTAAGCTGAAAATCACCAAATGTTTTAGGCAGGCCCTCTTTGGTGGTGACAGCCCAACTATTCAAAAACTGGACATCAGTTTGTTGTGTTGGAGTCTGACCAATGACGGTCAAAATCGAACAAAGCATCATTAAAAACCCTACCGGAAATATTATGCTTCGGCTTAATTTTCTCTTCATAATTTTATACTCCTCAAATTTCTCTTCAATTTTAGTGTTGACGAAAAAGCAAAATCAAGCAAATCAATTCCTCTTCCTTTTCGATTTTGTCTTAGGTTTAAGAGTTGTTTTAGCACAGGTCACGAACTTGCCATCAACCAAACCGACCCCGACTAATTCATCGCCCCGCCTTTCGGCGACGCTTATTCGACCGTTATCCCAGGCAAAAAAGTCTCTGTAAACAACCGTGCCGTTTTTTAAACTACCGTAAACTTTACCGTTAGAATCTTCCCAATTGAGGTTTTCACCATTTGTCGTAACCTGACATTGCAACGGCCTGAGATCGAGTTTGGCTCCACCGATCTTTGTATCGCTAAAAACTGTTTTAGAAAAAATCGCTCCGGTAAAATCGGCGTTGGTCAAATTGTTTTGTAAAAACTTTGTTTTGGTTAAATTTGCCCGGCTAAAATTCGCTCCCATGAAATTGGTTCCCGTTAAATTCACATTAGTTAAATTTGCGCCTGTACAATTCGCTCCGCTAAAGTTTGCACTGACAATTTGTGCATTGCTCAAATCCGCTTTGCTCAAATCTACGTTTTGTAAATCTGCGTCGACCAAATATGCATTACGCAAATCTTTGTTGCCGCTTTTGGCTTGTGTAATCCAACATTTTTTTAAAGCTTCTTCTTCTAAATTATCTGGACAATTTTTTTGTGCCAGCAATTGATTTGTGCAGATAAAAAAAAGTCCTGCCACAAGGACTGTCATCATTGCGGCACTTTTCACAGATGATTTTGTTGTTTTCATAGCTTTATTTTTCTGTCTAGTTTCCGATTTAATTGGTCGGGGCAGCATACAAAAATGTAGTCGCCATATAACCTTCTTTTCCCTTGAAACGAACTTTGCACCAGGTCTTATCATATTCAATGATTTCAACTTCTTCGGAATTTCCTCCGGACGCGAGAATCGAACTGGTTTCATCAGGGCGCGACCTTAAATTTAGCAAGCCCTTTGAAATTCTAATATAGACCGTTTCCCCCGGAGCAAAAACGACCCCGTTTTTTACCGGCTGAACCTCTTTCTTTTTTGCCTCAGCTTTCTTTTTCTCACTTTCCAGTTTTTGCTTTTCTTTTGAAAGTGCATCTTGCTGATTCGCCAATTCTTGTTTTTCCTTGGCAAGCTTTTCGTCACCCTCTGATTTCTTGAGTGCTTCAAGTTCTTTTTTCAGATTTTCAGTTTCCTGAGATGTCGCACTCCCGCCACAACCCATTATGCCGATTGAAATCAGCAGAACTGCCATTATTGCTAATCGTTTCATCATTTGTTCGTTTTTTTTTGCGTTTATCATAACCTTCTCTGACTACCCTAAAACCAACGAAAACCGAACACTAAAATAAACATTTAGCATAAAGCTACGTTTGGTTGAGTAGAAAAAGTAGCGGACTATTTGCCGAAAATATCTCGCGAAAAATTGTTCGAGCGTTTAACCCGGGTTGATCTTGAAATGTTGGAAACAGATCCAGGCGTAGTTTATCCTGATCCGGTATTTTTACTCATTCAGCGGATCGAAACAGACAATTTATATGAGGCGTTGCCGCGAGTCCCGCCAACAATGATTTTGTAATCCCCTTTATCCGGCAGCGTCCCGGTCCAAGTGGTCTGGTCGTCTCCATCTCCGGCATTTTCCAGATATGCGCCCTCGGGGTTTTCAATCTGGAAAACAGCATTCTTTTCTAAAGACGTAATTCTGACCGACATCCTCTGTCCGGCTTTCGCCCCCAGAAGGTAAGTGTCACGATCACCGCGAATGACCGAATATGAAATCGTCGTCGAACTTTTGCCTTTCGCGAATTTAATGCGTTTGGTTACTCCGTCAGCTTCTACATTCGGCAAAAGGACCAAAATGGCCGCTATCAACATTGCCGACACAAATATTTTAATTCTAAGCATTATTTTTTCCTCTTTCTCCCAATCTAAACAACCACTTATTGGATGAGATTGCAAATACGTATTCCCGCTAAACTCAAGTTACTATTATTGTTCTAATTGTGCCTCGGTAATTTTCTTCCAGTTAATTTCTTCGATTCTTAGATTCTAAAGCGATTGGTTTGAGTTTCGCCTTCTTCCTCGCGGCACTCCGTTATTTGAATCGAATCGATAACGGCTCCGGCAGCATATCTCGTCGTCGTCACCGCATCGCTCCGGTAGATTCCGGCCCTTGCATCTTTGCCGGATCCTGGTCGCGGAGCAGTCGTTAAACGATAATTCTTCGGCTTTTTCAAGAATGTCCGAGGTTCAGATCCGTCGAGTCCCCTAACCTGAATTTTTTGCAACCTCTTCCTGCTCCTTTTCAGCCTGTTCAACAAACACCGGCCATTTCTAATTACAATTGAGCAGTAGCTGAACCTCCAATGCACCGATATCAGTGCCATCGCTCGCGTTCCGGATCTTCGGATCGTCAAAAATACGTATAACATTGCGCTGATCCGTTTTGGAAAGAGGTAAAAGGTTTTTGCCCGCGTCGATTGCCGGCGAACCACACAACAAAGCGTGAGATTTGGTCATCCCGCCATTTTCCGCGAGAGGTCCAAGTGCGGCGTTGATCACCGGATTCTGACGGCCACCAACTAGATCGTTCACGCCAAATCCTGTTGCCTTGTCAACATCGCCGATAAGATTGAAACCAATCGAATTATATCTCCCGGCTAGATCTACGTCGGCTTTGTTTTCTGTCCGGTTATCTGCGACGATTGTATTACCTAGAGTTACTGCCCCATCCTCCCGGTTAAAAATGCCGCCCCCACGTTCAGGTGCCACCACCAAATCACCGAGCCTTGCGATCAAGCCCTCGCGCTTATGGTTTGCAAAGTTGCCGGTAATGGTCGAGTTTTTCAGAATCGCCTTTCCAATAATGTTGGAGATTCCGCCGCCTGCTGATGCCGTGTTGTTACTGACAGTAGAATTCGCCAGGATGACGGTGCCTGAATTGTGGATTCCGCCGCCTAAACCGACTGCTAAATTTGATCCATTTGCGATGTTTCCACTGATGGTCGAATTCTTTACCGTCACCAGGCCGGGGCTGGTTTCCGGATTGACATCGCTATTGCTGATGCCTCCCCCGTCTCCGGCCGCAGTGTTGTTTTCGATGGTTGAGTAGTTTAAGAAAACCGTTCCGCCGATGTTGTCAATTGCTCCGCCGCTGCCTCCCGTGTTGTTGCTGAGGGTCGAGAAGTAGAGTGACAGGAGTCCATGATTGTCGATTGCGCCGGCTCCTTTTGAACTGTTTTCGGAGATCGTTGTACTCCACAGACTAAGATTGCCGGTGTTGGATATTCCACCGCCATGCCCCTCCAGAAACTTTCCGGTTGCCGTGTTTCCGCTGATGGTGACAAAATTTAGTGTGAGTGTGCCGGCATTATATATGGCACCTCCGGATTTCAAATGCTTGAAACCGGTGCCATCTCCGGCGTTACCATTTGTCAACTTAAGACCGGAGATTCTCACATTAGCATCTTGATCGATATAAAAGACGCGGCTCAGATTATTTCCGGAAATAGTCAGCTTTTCGGCGCCCGGGCCCTCGATTTCAACCCGGTTTAATTTGCCAAAAGTCAAATTATCCCCGCTTAGCACGATCGTTTGCCCTTCGAGGGATGGATCAAAAGTTATCTTATCTGCGCCAGGCGCACCCTCGGCCCGTTTGATCGCACCGCGGAGACTGCAGTCGTTAGGCGCTTCGGTACAAGTCGATAGCAAAGCGTCGTCGCTGATATTGTCGACCAGATGGTTGCTGGAAATTAGTCCGCGCCACCCCCCTCCAGTCCCGCCAAGGTAGTCGTCATCCTTTTCGAGTTCAAAAGATCCGATGTCAGTAAGGTCACCATTAGCCTGAATTTTGCGATAATCGAGAATGCGGGAAAACCCCGGACCGCGCTGGTCAGATCGCAACTTCCCATCGAAGTTCTTTCCGCCATCGATCGCCGGTGAATCAGCGAGTAATGCGTGTGTCTCCGTCGGGCCTCCATTGTTCTTAAGCTCCCCGAGTCGAGGGTTAATGCCGATTTGATCTTTCTCGTCGAAACCCGTTCCCCCAAATCCGACCAGATTAAAACCGTATGACAAGAATGCACCGGACAAATCATGCACCTTGGCTTCGTTTAACCCTGAATTACCGGCAACGATCGTGCTGCCGATTTTGACCTCGCCACTTGGGTTTTCGATACCTGCGCCTCCGGCTGATGATTTGTTGTTGGTGATCGTCGAACTATTCAGTGTCAAGGTCCCTCCATTGATTAGAATGCCGCCACCACCGCTTTTTGATACTTCCGCGCCATTTCCGGTTGCTGAATTGCCGCTCACGGTCGAATTATTCATCGTCGAAGTGCCGAGAACAGTCATTCCGCCCCCAATCCGGGCGGTGTTGCCACTGATTGTTGAGCGGTTTATCTGAATATCTCGACCTCCTATTCCGCCCGCCCCGTCGCCTCCGTTGTTGTTGCGAATAGTGGAGTCGTTTATGATCAAAGTGCCGCCGGCCAAAATCCCCCCGCCACCCCAACCCGCCGAATTTTCGCTGATCGTGGAATTCCTAATTGTCAGCTGACCTCCCTCCGCAAAGATACCGCCGCCACCGCCGGCAACAATTTGACCGCCGGTCACCGTAATATCAGCGATTGCAACCGAGGCGCCCATCTTAATGGAAAATACCCGGCTCCTTCCACCGCCCGAAATGCTCAACCGATCCGACCCAAGCCCAATGAGATTGAGACTGCCGTTGTTCGCAATCATCAATTCATTCCCATCGAGAATTATCGTTTGTCCCAAAAGCGAATCGTCAAAATCGATAGTGTCGTTGGCCGCCGTACCGTTGGCATTGCTGATCGCGCCGCGAAGGCTGCAATCGGCCGGTCCGACAGAACAGGCGCTGAGTGCCGCGTCATCGGTTACGTTGTCAACCGTGTAATTAGCGGCATTCACTTGTGAAGCGAGGCTGCCAAGGAAAATAATCACCGCCGAGATCAATAATGTAATTTTCATAATCCAATTTTTCAATGACTCCTGCACCAAGGAGAATCACCGCCAATCAGAGAGATAGAATTGAAGCAGTTTCTATTTCGATTTAGTCTTAGTTTTTGATATTTTTTTGGCGCAAGTCACGAACTTGCCGTCAACCAGACCCACATCAACCAATCTGTCGCCCCGCCTTTCGGTGATACTGATCCTATTACTTCCCCAATTATTTAAACCGTCTTTATAAACAATTGTCCCGTTCTTGATGGTGCCGTAAACTTCGCCGTTTAAATGCTCCCGGTTGAGATCTCCTCCTGTCGTGGTAACTCGACAACGCAGCACTGTCAGATCGAGTTTCGCTCCGCCGATTTTTGCTCCGTTTAAAAAGTTGGCACCCGTGAAATTTGCATCGGTAAAATCGGCATTGGTCAAGTTTGTCGAACTTAAACTTGCGTTGGTCAGATTTGTTCGCTTGAAATTTGCTCCGGTAAAGTTTGTGCCTGATAAATTTGCTCTCGTCAGGTTCGCACCGCTCAAATTGGCTCCGGTTAGATTGGAACTGACAATTTGAGCCTCGGTTAAATTTGCTTTGCTCAAATCAATATTCTTCAAATCAGCGTTAAAAAAATATGCCTGCCGCAAATCTTTGTTGCCGCTTTTTGCTTCTTTGAGCCAGCACGCTTTCAAAGCATCTTCCTCAAGCGTGTTTGGACACTTCCGCTGTGCTGTCACGTTACTTGCGCCGATTAAAAACAGGCCTCATGAGACAATTGCGTAGGCAAATATCCTTTGCGTAATCATGAGCTTTTTTGTTTTAAACATTTTTTCCTTTAAGTTAAATTCTTATCGTTTGATAGGGATTTTTGGCAATACTAATTTGTAACAGTTTAGAAAACTCAGTTTTTTGCCACACCGTTTTATTAGCTTGAGACTATTGTCCTTTCAATTGACGGTTGCCCCAATATAAGACTTTCAAATCAGCTTCGACCGCTTTGAGATGCAAAGCATAGATAAAATCTAAGTAACGATTATCCATTTGACTAAGTTGGCAGGTGTCATTATTTGATGAAGTCAAAACTCCGGCATCTCCAAAGAGCGGATTATTCTGTTTGAGGTTATACCTGCCAAAGAATTCATCACCTGTCGGTTTGAGCCAAAACTCCTGCCAGGTGACGCCGGGGCAGCTTGGAATTCCATTTTGGAGGTGATCTAAGGTAAAGCGGACAGTTGATGAGCGAATATCCTCTAACGACGAAT
>JANOEF010000135.1:0-2178 GCA_031413075.1 Acidobacteriota bacterium
GCTTACGGCTTACTGCTTACGGCTTACTGCTTACCGCTTACTGTACAAACTCTCTTCCCCTTTTGGGCGAGTGTTCCAGCGTTTATGGATCCAGAGCCATTGTTCAGGATACTTTCGGACATATTTTTCCACGACACGGGTTACTTTTTGTGTCAGATTTTTGATGTCATGATCGGCATTTTCCGTTCTCTCATATTCGACCGGCGGTTCGAGATAGACGACATATTTCTGTTTTTCCTCTTCCCACACGGCAAACGCCGGTAAGACTAAGGCGTTGGTCGCGAGAGCCAGCTTTGCAATACTGGTGGTGGTCGAGGCCGGAACACCAAAAAAATCTACGAATACGCCTTCGCGTTCCTGAGCGTTGAGGTCAGCTAAGATTCCTAAAAGCTCGCCGTTCTCCAAAAGGCGAAACATCTTGCGGGCCGATTTTGTTTTATCCAACGTCATCGAACCGAATCTGGTTCGCATTTGGTCAACAAAACTTTCGACCAGTGGATTATCAATCCGGCGCACCAGAATATTCATTTCGTAGCCAAAGGCGGGCGGTAACAGATTAAAAACCTCCCAGCTCCCGAAATGTCCGGTAAAAAACAAAATTCCGCGCCCTGTTTCATGGGCTTTATCAAAATTTTCGCGCCCCACTATTTCGATCAGATGACGAATATCTTCGTGCTTAAATCTTCGGAAATGCGAGACAAACCCAAGATGCCGGCCTAAACTCTCAAAGGTTCCGTGAATAATTTTCTCACGCGCGGGCCGGGGCATTTCCGGAAAGGCAATTTCCAAATTCCGCTCGGCCGTCTTTTGCAGTTTGGGAAATCGTTTGGCCAGAAATTTGCCGACTGCTTTACCAAAACGCATCGAAGTTTCGAGCGGCAAGGCGCCGATTGTGCCCAAAAGGGAACGAACCGCATAGAGTTCAGTCTTGGTTTTGAATTTGCTATTTTTTTTGCCCATCAGAAGTTACGTTAAAGTTTAGAGTTTGGAGTTCGCAATTGGCAAGCCGGTTGATAAATTTCATCAAATCTATAAGATTGAGTCCACTCCGAAAAGTTCTTTTTAGCAGTTTTGGGTCTTGAAATTGAATTTACTATTTTTACAACTCTTTGTTTTCAATAACTTACAAAACTGCAAATTCAGTAATTATATGGTTTTTCTCTAAAACAAAGGTTTTCGGAGTGGACTCAAGATTAGGCAAAAAATGTGTAGAGGCATACACACTCAAACTCTGTGGGCTTTCCAAACTTGTTGAACTCATCCCAATCGGGTCAACGATCGTAAACCACTTGAATAACTCCTGTTGATCGCATAGTCAATTCCTGTTGTTCCACTTCTCTCATACGAGGTAAACCTTTGATTACGCTGTTTAGACTCCTGCGTTTACTCCTTTCTCAATCTCTCTATTTCTTCAATTCTGAGGTTTGTTAGTTTGGCAATTATTTCATTATCCAATCCTTGTAAAATAGCGTTTTTCGCAACTTCAATCTTGCCTTCAATCTTGCCTTCAATCTTGCCTTCAATCTTTCCTTTCTCAACTCCAATCTCAATTCCTTTTTCAACCCCAATCTCAATTCCTTCATCTCGCGCCGTATCCAGAGAGTTCTTCATATCTCGATAAACTTTCAGCGATTCTTCGTAATCTTGTTGTTGGATTGGCGTAAATTTGGCGATTTCTGCTACTTTGAAGAGCTTTTTGAAGATTCTTTCTTGTAATTTCGGCGGCAAATTCTCTAATCTGTTCAAGTTTCTGATGACATACAACCATTTCTCAAATCGCGTTTCTATTTCCTCCAAAGTCCTGGTAAACTTTGGCATTTCCAAATAGATAAACGTCAATTTGTCATAAAATAATTTGTTCGTTTCGATGTCTTGCAACTTCACATCATACCGATATTTATTGGGTTCGGCTTGGTCTTCATCAAAAACGAAATCTAAAATCGCAATCGTATAAACTGCTTTCAATTGATAGTTCCAATCTGAGCGGAGGGCTTGTTCGCGGATGGGAAAAGTTGAATAGTAAAGTGTCCGGTCTTTAAAATATTTCTGTTTCGTCTTTTGAATTTCGACAATAAACTTTTCGCCTCGTTCATTTTCGCAATAAAGGTCAAAAATTGCTTTTCTATCAAGTGCAACATTGCCTAAATGCTCACTTTTCATAAAGGTGAGGTCGGTGAT
>JANOEF010000136.1:0-2591 GCA_031413075.1 Acidobacteriota bacterium
GCAAAACTATTGAGCGAAATTGAATCATTGCTTGCTTTTGAAAAAAACACGGCTGATTTTCTCAATCTATCCCCGCTTTCGTCGGCAAATTTATTAGATCATTTCAACTCGCTCAAAGACAAAATAATCGGCAACTATAAATTAATCAAAGAAATCGGACATGGCGGGATGGGCGTGGTTTATCTGGCAACCCGCGAGGATCAGCAGTTTAATCAAAGAGTTGCGGTGAAAGTCGTCAAAAACGGGTTAGATACCGAAGAAATTTTACGTCGTTTTCGCAATGAACGGCAGATTTTAGCTAGTTTACGGCATCCGAATATTGCACGATTGCTGGATGGCGGCACAACTGACAATGATTTGCCTTACTTTGTAATGGAATATATCGAAGGCTTGCCGCTGCTGCAATATTGCGACGAACATCAACTTTCGACCAATGAGCGTCTTGACCTTTTCAAAAAGATTTGTTCTGCCGTTCAGCACGCACATCAAAATCTCGTTATTCATCGGGACTTAAAACCGAATAATATCATCGTTTTGCATCAGGGCGAGCCGAAATTACTTGATTTTGGAATTGCTAAATTCTTAAATCCTGAATTGGTCGGCGAATTGAATCAAACGCAGACTCAGTTTCGCGTGATGACACCCGAATACGCCTCACCCGAACAAATTAAGGGAGGACATATTACAACCGCATCTGATATTTACTCGCTTGGCGTCATCCTCTACGAACTTTTAACCGGCGAACGACCGTTCAAGTTTGAAGGTAAATCTTTAGAGCAAATTTTCCAAACCGTCACGCAATCCGAACCGATTGCCCCGTCATCCGTGGTTAGTCGGAAAATAAACGACAAAGCAAATCCGCAATTGGCACCTCGTAATCAGCAGTCGCTCAAAGGTGATCTAGATAACATGATCCTGATGGCTTTGCGAAAAGAGCCTTCGCGGCGTTACAAATCGGTCGAACAATTGGCCGAAGACATTCAAAGATATTTGAAAGGTTTACCCGTCATCGCCCGCCCAAATACACTTTCATATCGAGCGGAAAAATTTGTCAAGCGAAATTTGGTGGCTTCGGTCGTCGGAGCTTTGTTGATTTTGAGTCTCATCGGCGGAATTACCGTTTCGCTCCGGATGGCAAATATCGCATGGAAGGAAAGTTCAAAGGCGCAGAAAATTAATAAATTTTTACAAAAGACTTTTACCGAAGCTCCGTTTGAAGCAAAAGGACAAAACTTAAAATTTGCGGAAGTCTTAGACACCGCTTCGAGCCGAGTTGAAACAGAATTGGCAGATGAACCGGAAGTAAAAGTTCAGATCTTGACGACCCTGGCCGATACATATGCAAGGATCGGATTAGCCGAAAAGGCAGAAATAAAGGCTCGGGCAGCGGTCGAGTTGAGCAATCAACTTTATGGCGAGACAAACACAAATACTTCATCTGCCGTCTCGATACTTGCGAATATTATGCTCCAGCAAGGAAAAATTGACGAATCTGAGCAGCAATACGAAAAACTGGCGAAAATTGAGCAGCAATTGTCGCCAAAAGGAAGTCAGCTCGCAGGAATTGCTTTAGGCTATCTCGCCGAAATCTCAGTCAGAAAAGGCAAGTTACAAGAGGCTCTTGTATTTCAGCAGAAGGCTCTCGAAATGAACCGCCGTTTTTTTGGCGAAGATAGTTTTGCGGTTGCCCAAAACTTCATTGGATTAGGGAGAGTCAACGAACGTCTCGGAAATCTCGATGAGGCGGAAAAGAGTTTTCGCCATTCATTGGAAATTAACCGAAAGTTTTTGCCAAGCGCCAGACTTAATTTCGCTGAATCTCTGCTGGGATTAGGCAGTACTTTGGCGAGACTCGGAAAATTTGAAGAAGCGGAAAAGGTTTTGCTCGAGAGTCAGAGCATCTTCAAAGATATTCAAGGTGCGAATTCGATGCCGTTAGCCGAAATCCAGAATTATTTGTTGGTGATGTATTACCTGAAAGGCGATTATCAAAAAGTCGAAGCAATCGGCACCGAAACGCGGAAAATGTTCATTGATAACGGCGGAAAAAATACTAACGGCTATTACTCCACACTTGATTATCTCGGCGTTTCGATGGCAAAAAACGGTAAGGTAACCGAAGGCGAGAGTCTGGTTCGTGAATCATTGGAGAAACGATTGAAAACCGCAATTCCAACCGACTGGCGAATCTTCAATACCCAAAATCTGCTCGGTGTTTGCCTGACGGAAGCAAATAAATTCGATGAAGCTGAAAAACTGTTCCGAGAAAGTAAAGAATTCTTCTCCAAAACCTATGGCGAAAGCGATTATCGAACGATTGAATCAAATAAATATTTGGTTTCGATGATTGAAAAAAGAGACAGGCTAAAATAATTCCTCATTCGACAAAATCATTGATTCTCTGAAAAAATAGAATGATGAATTACCAACCAAACGAAAAAGGCTACTGGGGCGAATTCGGCGGACGTTTTATCTTTCTAATCAGCTCAATTATGTTAAAATCCTAAATTATGACAACGACTTTAGAAGTAATTTACGAAGACGGAATTTTCAAGCCTGTTTCCGCCGTTCCTGAAACTTTCAAAGAACAC
>JANOEF010000137.1:0-10044 GCA_031413075.1 Acidobacteriota bacterium
CGGTTTACCGTTATTTTCCTTTGTTAAATACTATTATTGGGTTTGCACTCTTTTGGTATATCGCTTTTTCAAAGTTTTTCAAGAATTATTAAGACACTGGTGAACAGGAAAAAATGCATAAATGGATAAAACGGATAAAACGGATGTTATAAAAAAAATCTGTCAAAATCTATCATTTTCCGTTAAATCCGTGTCCTATTTCCTCCAAATTTACAAACTTTCCAACGGTTCGGGATCTTTTATTCCATGAATCCGTTTATAGATCAGTTCCGCGCTGATCAAACAAATTTGCGTGCCGATGCCGGGGTTTGTTCCCGCCCCGACATAGTATAAATCTTTGACCTTTTTGGAAAAATTATTCGGGCGAAAAATCGCCGTTTGCCAAATTGTATGTGCTAATCCCAATGCTGTTCCGCGATAACTGTTGTAATCGGCGGCAAAATCCGAAACGGTGTAGATTCTTTTGTATTCAATCTTTTCGCGCAAATTCGGCAGATTCATTTCTTTTTCCATAATCGCCAAAACTGCATCGGCATATTTTTCTTTTTCGGCTTCGTTAATTTCCAAACCTGATGCGATCGGCACTAAAACGAACAGATTTTCTTTACCTTCGGGGGCCACGCTCTGATCAGTCACACTCGGCGCACAGACGTAGAGCGATGGATCAAGCGGAAGCTGGGGATTTTTATAGATTTCGGCAAAGTTTTTGCGCCAATCCTGAGAAAAAAGTAAATTGTGATGAATCAAACTCGGCAATTTTTCTTTGATACCGAGATACATAATAAAAGCGGAAGGGGCGAGAATGCGCTTTTTCCAATATTTTTCGGGGTAGGTTTGGTGAGCCTGACCGAGCATTTTTGTTTCGGTAAATTGCATATCCGCGTTGGAAACGACCAGATCGGCTTCGACGACTTCACCGCTCTCAAGTTTGACGCCCGTTGCTTTACCATTTTTGACAATGATTTCCGCCACCGGCGAATTTGCTCTCAACGTCGCCCCATTTTTTTCGGCAATTCGCACTAACGCCTTGATCAATTCATAAAAACCGCCCTGCGGATAAAAAACGCCCTGATTAAAGTCCATATGGCTCATCAAATTATAAAGCGCCGGAGCTTCATACGGCGAGGTGCCGAGAAAAACCATCGTGTATTCCATAATCTGGCGAAGTTCTTCGGACTTGAAAAAGCGGGAGACAAAGGTGTGCATTTTGGAAAAAACCGACAGTTTTTGCCCCTCAGTCATCACCCGGCGATTGAAAAAGTCAAAAATCGTGTCGTAATTTTTGAACATAAAAAACTTGGTCGCCACGTTGTATTGATACTCGGATTGCTCTAAATATTTACGCAGTTGATCGCCCGCACCGGGTTCGATGCTGTCGAACATTGCTGCATCTTTTTCGATGTCGGACTGAATATCAACCTGCATATTGCGGTCTTTGAAAAAGATTCGATACGATGGCGAAAGTTTGGCCAAATCGAGATGGTCTTCGACTTTTTCGCCGACTAGTTTGAAATAATGTTCAAAGATGTCCGATGCGAGATACCACGACGGCCCCATATCGAACTTAAAGCCTTGCTCTTCGAAGATATTTGCCCGTCCGCCAAAGTTGGCATTTTTCTCCAAAACCGTCACTTGATAACCTTTTTTGCCAAAAAGTCCGGCAACGCCAAGCCCGCCGATTCCCGAGCCGATAACGATAACATGTTTGTTCATAATGGTTAATGGTTAATGGTTAATGGTTAATGGTTAATGGTTAATAGTTGCCGTTTGGTTGAAACATCCAATTAACAATCAGCCATTAACCATTAACAACTATTCGTAAATTCCTACTAAAGCTTTGGCCGAAAGCCGCAATTTCCTCGAAAAAGAAGTGCGAGCCCGTTGTTTGAAAACATCGTAATTTAACTTTTCAATTTCCGTTAAAATCCCTGAATATAACACATATGAAATTTTTACGGCGATTCGTCCGCGAGCCTTGAGCATCGGAATTCCTTTCAGCGATTCTCGATAAATTTCCCGGTTTCTTTCAATTTGAAACTTCATCATTGCGATAAATTTTTCATCGCAACGATGGGCGGCAAGGTCTTCGATGGTCAAACCAAATCGCTCCAGCTCATCTTGCGGTAAATAAACCCGCTGGCGAATGTCCCAATCTTCACGGATGTCACGCAAAAAATTGGTTAATTGAAAAGCATAACCGAGTTGCAAAGCGTGTGTGAATGCTTCATCCGACGAATATCCGACAATCCGTGTGACCATCAGCCCGATCACACCCGCCGAACCATACATATATTTTTCGAGTTCCGGGTAATTGGCATAAGTCGCTTTTTCGGTATCCTGCAACATCGAATCGAAAAATGCCTCCCCGTCTGCTTGCGGGATTTTATATTTATGGAAAATGTTGGCTATCGCCAGCAAAATCGGATCTTCTGAACCGTTTTCACTCATCGCCGCTCGCCATTTTTCTCGAAATTCTTCGATCTGTGGGCGAGCCTCCGTACTATCTGAGTTTTCCGGATTATCTACAAATTCGTCAGGAATCCTGGCAAAAGCATAGATGGCGTAAATCGCCAGGCGAATTTCACGCGGAAAGAACTGGGTCGCAAAATAATAACTCGTCCCGAACTTTTTGGTAATTTCCTGACATTTCTGAAATCCTTCGCGGAGAAGTTTTTCTTTTGAATCCATAAAATCTGCTCGAAATTAGAGAAAGGTAAAAAAATGTATTCGCCTTAACATTGTCTCCGGTTTCAAACAGGATAAACAATCAATCAAAGCAAAACAAGGCGGGATTCGGAAATGGTCAAAATGATTCGATCCGGTTCAGTCTTAAAAAAGAAAGCTTGTCCCAGTAACCGCGTTGAAAAATAATTTGGTCATCAACAATGTGGAAAAATCCGCAACCGCGCAACCCCTGCGGATCTCGCCATTCGAGAATGGCCCATTCACCGTCGGTGAAAATATTTTCGGGGATGCAGACCATTTCTGCTCCGGCAAATTCATTGATAAATATTTCCCGGATCGCAGTTCGGCCCATGACCGGTTCATTGGCAACCTGATGATTGGTCGCATCTTCGCTGTATAATGCGGTTAGAGCCTCAACATCCGAATCGTTAAAGGCTCTGATCCATTTTTCTAAAACTTCTTTGGGCGACATAATTAAGCTTATTTTGTCATCAGATTTTTATAGACTATTCCATCTTTCATGACAAACTGGACATTTTCCAGAACATTAATTTTTTCCAACGGATTTGCTGTGACAGCTACAATATCGGCAAATTTCCCGACCTTGATCGAACCAACTTTATCCTGCCAGCCCAGCAAATCTGCTGAATTCATGGTCGCGGCTTGAATCGCCTGCATCGGAGTCATTCCCCATTCGACCATTTTTGAAAATTGTTTGCCGTTCCAACCGTGCGGATAAACTCCGGCGTCCGTTCCATAGGCGATTTTGACACCCGCCAGAAATGCCTGACGGAAATTCTCCCGCTGAGCCCGGCCGACCAGTTTTTCTTTATCGAGAATTTTTTGGGGATAGCCGAGTTTGCCGAATTCGGCGAGAATATAATCGTCATTGTAAATATCTGCAACCAGATAGGTTCCGCGCTCTTTCATCATCCGAATACCTTCATCATCTAAAAATGAACCATGTTCGACCGATGCCACTCCCGCTTTGATAGCCATCTTGATGCTTTCTGCCCCGTGAGCGTGAGCACAGACCTTGATGCCATGAAGTTTAGCCTCATCCACAATAGCGTTCATTTCTTCCTGTGAATATTTGGGTGCGCCGACATTCACATCTTCGGACAAAACTCCTCCGCTGGCCCGAAATTTAATCACTTCTGCGCCGTATTTGATGAGGTAGCGAACCTTTTTTCTGACCCCATCAACCCCGTCGGCGATGTTGGAAATTTCGGGCGGAAGATTTGAACCGAGCCAGGGTGAAAATCCGCTTAAATCCCCGTGATTAGCGGTGGTGGCGCTGTTGGCTGTGGCCGCAATATTAAAGGTTGAAACCTGCATTCGTGGTCCGATGATTTTGCCCCCGTTGATCGCATTTTTGAGCGCCACATCTACAAAAACATCCGCGCCAAGATTCCTGACCGAAGTAAAACCTGCTTCTAAAGTAACTTTGGCGTTGAGATGCGCCGTAATCGCGCTGTCCACAAAAGATTTGCGAAAAATTTTGTCGTAATAATCACCTTCATCGCCAACCAGATGAACGTGAGAATCAATAAAACCGGGCATCACAATTGAATTGGAAAGGTCAATTATTTTCGCGTTGGCAGGAATGGTGACATTTTCTCCGACTGCTTTGATGATGTTATCTTCGATCAAAATAATCTGATTTTCCAGCACCGTCCCTTTTTCTGTATCAATCATTTTTCCGGCTTTAATGACGGTCACAGCTTTTGTCTGAGCATTGACGCACGAGGCAATGCCGAAAAACAAGACGAACAATATTACACTATTTAATTTTTGCATTTTCCCAAAGTTTCCCCTTATGTTTTGCAAATTACTTAAAGACTTGGATTTTAACTTAAACGTAAAAACCCAGGCAGTCAAATAAACCGGGTTTTTACTCGGCTTTTCGGATAAACATTCAAGCATAATTTTGTTAGAATTGAGGTATAGGAGTTGCAGGTTGGCAAAAGGGAGGTTTTATGAGTGCGATTACAATTGATAGAAAAATGTTTGGTGATTATTTTAATGAACTTCCTTTTCTCAAGGGGTTACAGCTTAATTTTGGAAAAATGCTAAAACAAGTCAGTTATGAGCAATTTTACGATTTTTGCCAAAGCAATCCAGAACTAAGAATTGAAATGACTCGCAAGGGGGAAATCATCGTTATGCCACCAACTTTTAGCGAAACAGGCGGAAAGAATTTTAATTTATTGGTCAAATTTGGAATCTGGGCGGAAAAAGACGGAACGGGCAAAGGCTTTGATTCTTCTACCGGATTTATTTTACCAAATGGAGCAATTCGTTCGCCTGATTTGTCGTGGATTAAGTTAGAAAGATGGAATGCACTGACCACCAAACAACGCGAAAAATTTGCCCATATTTGCCCCGATTTTGTGGTGGAACTTCGTTCTGAATCCGATTCACTCAAAAAACTCCAGGCTAAGATGATTGAATATATCGAAAATGGTGCATCGCTCGGTTGGTTGCTTGATGTCAAAAATAAGAAAGTTTATGTTTATCGCCCTCAGGTTGAAACCGAAGTGTTAAATAATCCAACCGAAATTTCAGGCGAGCCGACTTTGCAAGGGTTTATGCTTAATTTGAAAGAGATTTGGGGTTAAGGTTATGAAGTTGTTGACTTCCATTTTTGCAATAATATTGGCAATATCCGGATTGAGATGGCTAGGTTATTATTTCTGGTTTCCCGAAAGCCTCCAATTCGCTCTTAAACAATTTATGATTGTTCTTTTTTTATTTGTTTTGTCATTTTTAATACTTTTCTTTTTTACCGGTAAAAATAGAAAATCACAATAATTTATGCAATTTTCATTTGATACAAAATTAAACAAACTCGCCGCGAAGGTTGAAGGCAACGACCGTTTGACCTTTGACGAAGGAATGTCACTTTATCAAACCGATGATTTGAACGCACTCGGCAAACTGGCAGATTTCGTCCGGCGTAGAAAACACGGCAAGACGACTTATTACAACGTCAATCGGCATTTTAATCATACCAATATCTGCGTGGCGGACTGCAAATTTTGCGGTTTTTACAAACGGGCGCGGCAAGAGGGCGCCTACACACATTCGATTCAGGAAGGAATTGACATTGCCCGAACTGCGGTCGCCGAAGGCGCCACCGAACTTCATATTGTCGGCGGTTTGAACTCAAAATTACCGTTTGAGTATTACACCGATTTGTTTTCGTCGCTCAAGCGTGAATTTCCCAAATTACATCTGAAAGCCCTGACGATGGTGGAGTTAGACTTTTTTGCGCGGTTTTACAAAATGTCGGACGAGGATGTGATTGAGAAACTAAAAGCATCAGGAATGGACAGTTGCCCGGGCGGCGGGGCAGAAATTTTTGCCGAACCGACTCGTTCGCGGATTTGCGACCACAAATGCGACGGAACGCGGTGGCTGGAACTCGCGGGGAAAGTCCATCAGGCAGGCTTAAAAACAAATGCGACAATGCTTTACGGACATATTGAAACGATCGAAGACCGGGTTGATCATTTCATCAAACTGCGCGAACAGCAAGATATAACCGGCGGTTTTCAATGCTTTATTCCACTCGCATTTTATCCAAAAGGAACTGCACTTTCGTCTTTGCCCGGACCTGATTCGATTGATAATCTGAAAACGATCGCCGTTTCGCGTCTGATGCTCGACAATTTTGATCACATCAAAGCCTATTGGGTCATGCTTGGGCTTGCGACCACCCAAACTGCGCTCCATTTCGGCGCAAACGATGTGGATGGAACGATTACCGATGGCGGTGAGTTGACTCACGCTTATTCGGTGGAAAAGGGCGGTGAGCAGAAAATGACCAAACAAGAATTAATAACAATGATTAGAAACGCCGGTTTTGAAGCAGTTGAGCGCGATACGGTTTATAATCGGGTCGAAAGGGCAACAGTTTGAGGTAAAAATATGCAAGTAATTTCACCGGAAAATTTAGTTCAAACCTATATTCCAGATGACATTAGGTTTGTCCGTCTGCATTTTGAGTTTGAAGATGAAAAGCGAAAAATGACTCCCGATGAATTTTGGGAATTTTGTCAAAAAAATCCGAAATTAAATTCCGAACTCACAAAGGAAGGAGACGTAATTATTATGCCGCCGACGGGCTTTGAAACGAGCGATAGAAATGCAGAACTAACAACACAATTAAGAATTTGGGCAAAAAAGGACAAACGAGGAAAGACTGCGGATTCAAACGGCGGTTTCATTTTGCCAAATGGCGCAACTCGCTCTCCCGATGCTTCTTGGGTTTTGAAGTCGCGTTTGGATGAATTTACAAAAGAACAATTAGAAAAGTTTTTGCCGCTTTGCCCCGATTTTGTGATTGAAATGACTTCGCCATCCGACAGTTTGAGCGAAACTCAAGCAAAAATGCTCGAATACATCGAAAATGGCGCAAGACTCGGCTGGTTGATTCACGCTAAAACCAAACAAGTCTTTATTTATCGTCCGAATGAAGAAGCTGAGATTTTGGAAAATCCGACTAAAGTTTCGGGCGAACCGTTGTTGACAGGTTTTGAACTTGATTTAATTGAAATTTGGTAAATAGAAGTACAAAGAAGTCAACTGATTGAGTTAGTTGAGAAAAATGGTTAGAAACCGACTCAATTAGACAATTATGATTTTCACAAATGGATTTGCGAAAAGAAAAATCTGTCTCTGGTGCAAAGTGTCAAAATCTAACGATTTCGCTAAAATAATGGAAGTATGGAAAAAATAATTTTGTAAATTCCTTGCAAAAATAATTAGTTAAAACCAAAATACTGAGGAAAAAGAATTATGAGCGCAATTCCAAAATCGAAAATGACTCCGCAAGAATACCTGGAATTCGAGCGAAAGTCTGAAGAAAAACACGAATATTATGCAGGCGAAATTTTTGCAATGGCAGGCGCGAGACGACGGCATAATGTTATTGTCTGGAATTTTGGCGGTGAATTACGTCAAAAACTGAAAGGTAAAACTTGTGAGGCTTACCCGAATGATATGCGCGTTTTTATTCCCCAAACAGGTCTTTACACTTATCCCGATTTGGTTGTCGTTTGCGGCGAACCCCAATTTCAAGATGATGTTTTTGACACGCTTTTGAATCCGATTTTGATTATTGAAGTGCTTTCTGAAAAAACCGAAAATTACGATAGAGGCAAAAAGTTTCAGCATTATCGAAGCATCGAAACTTTGCACGAATACGTTTTAGTTTCGACAGATGAAGCCAGAATCGAAAAATTTGAAAAAACAGGCGATGGATTTTGGTTTTTGTCCGAAGCCGTTGGAATTGATTCGGAAATTGAACTAACCTCAATCGAATGCAGAATTTCGCTTACCGAAGTTTATGACAAAATAGATTTTTCCGTTGAAGAAAATTAAACAAATGAAAAAACTTCTTTCAATCTTCCTTTTTCTAGCCCTTCTTCTTTCTACTTTTGGACAAGATTCTCGACCTGTTTTCCAAGGGCAACCGCCCGTTGAACCGGTTTCGACTGTCTCGCGTCCGATCGAAAAGCAGGAAAGGCGCGAATTTTCGTTTGAAGCTGACCAAGTTTATTTCTCCAATCAATTTGATGGCGCACGGCTTAATCAAATTCAGCGGGATGGCGAAAATGCTTACACTATCACAATTACACCCGAAAATGCGCCGATCAATATGAGTCCGTGGTATGCCTTTCAGGTTTGGAGTAAGAAGAAAAAAGAGATTACCGTCAAACTCGTCTATCCCGAATTTGCCAAGCATCGGTATTCACCGCAAATCAGCCCGGACGGCAAAAAATGGAAGCCGCTCGAAGCTAAATCCATCACCGAATTTGAAAAAGGAACGGCAGCTTTTGGTGCTGAATCGCGCCCGAAATCGGTTGAACTAAAACTTAAAACGAGTAAAAAAAGACTTTGGCTGAGTGCACAAGAATTACAAACATCCGCCCACGTTTTTAAGTGGATGAATGACCTCGCCAAAAAGAAAAAGTTCAAAATCGAAGAAATCGGCAAAAGTACCGAAGGGCGACCGCTGAGGATGTTGAAGATGGGAAATCCTGACTCAAAAAATATGATTCTGGTCATTTCCCGCCAGCATCCACCGGAAGTTACCGGATATTTTGCGATGCAGGCGTTTATCGAAAAAATGTCCGATAAATCAAAGCTTTCAAAAGATTTTCGGAAGGACTGGGCCATTTACGTGGTGCCGTTGATGAATCCGGACGGAGTTGATAACGGACATTGGCGGCATAACACGGGCGGAATTGATTTGAATCGTGATTGGTCGGCATTTAATCAGCCGGAAACGACTGCCGTCAGAGAATTTTTGAAACGCCGTGAAAACGAAACAGGCGGAAAGTTCTATTTTGGGATAGACTTTCATTCAACTTGGGATGATATTTATTATCCAATGAATCAAACTTTTACTGATTCGAATATGCCGAATTTAGTTTGGGATTGGCTTGGTGCGATAAAAAAAGAGATTCCGAACTACGAACCGAATATTCAGGCAAATGCACGATTGGAACCAACTCTGGTCAGCCGCAACTATTTCCTCAAAGCGCATAAAATGGAGGCGATCGTTTTTGAAATCGGCGATAATACGCCACGAGATTTTATCAGGAAAAAAGGTGAAGTTGGGGCAGCCGAATTGATGAAATTGATGCTCGAAAGACAAAAACCTTAAAAAAAGAGAGGTTGGTTAATTTGCTTTATGTAACCAACCTCTCTTTTTGTTTAATTGATCGCAAAACTCACATTAACCACTGCCGTAATATCCTTCTCCAACGAAGTTGTGTCGTTCAAACCATAATCGGAAACCTCGTTTGAATCCGCCGCTGTGATCTGCATGACGCCCATTTTTGCCGAGCGAACGGTGCCGATACTGTTTCCGGTACTATTGGCAATTTGTTCTGCGCGTGCCTTAGCGTCCTTGGCCGCCTCCGCCAGCATTTCGATTTTCAAATCGCCAAGTTTGGTGTAAATAAACTGCGGTGCGCTGGATTCAATGAAAATTCCTTGATTAATGAGTTCAGTCGCCTCCCGCGCAATTTGCGAAATCCTTTCGACCTCACTTGATTTGACCTGCACATCCTGTTTCAAAGAATACCCGGTAGTTTTGCCGGTCAAATTTCCTTCCGAATCTTTTTCGCGTTCCTGTACGGAACTAATTGATGAAATTGTAATTTGGGCTTCGGCAATCCCTTTATCCATCAAGTATTTCTTGACCTTTGGAACGTTATCGGACAACTGTTTATAGGCCTCTGAAAGTTGCCCCGATTGAGCCGTGACACTGGCGCTCCAGACGATTAAATCCGATTTGATTCGTTTTTTCGCTGAACCCGTAACAGTGATCGCCTCATCGCCTTT
>JANOEF010000138.1:0-1820 GCA_031413075.1 Acidobacteriota bacterium
GCGCTGCCCGTTGGCGCGGCTCCGCGGGCAGTCGCCTCAACCCTCTCGCCGGGCGGGTAGGGTGTGGCCGCTTTTTCGACGGCATTTGGAGTGACTTTGTCTTTAACTCGGTCGGTAAAACAAGCCCGGAGTTTATCCGCATCACCCGCTTTGAGTAACTCCAATTGATATGCAATCGAGCCCTTTGGATCACTCAGCGAGCCATCACCGGGTTTGGTCACGATGGAGGCCGAACCCCCACACGCGGTTATTAATGTCAAAATTGTTAAAATTATAGTGAGCAGAAATTGGTTTTTCATTTTTTTTGATTCCTTGGTTTTCTTCTAAAACCCATTATTGAATTGAAATGGTCAATGAAAATCTAACCGCACGATTCGAAGGATTGTAAATCCCGAAGATATTATCGCCGGCCAATGTTTCAAAATACGTGGTTCGATAGACGCCCTTTGGGGCTTCATGATTCCAAATGATTAATTTGCCTGGCGTCGTGTAAACAATTGCCATTTGTCCCGCTTCGGCACTCAGTACAAACTCTTTGTTTGATTTTGCCGGGATGGTTCCGGAAACTGTTGCCGATCTGTTCCCTTTGCCGAAGGTAATACGCGTTTGCGCTTTGAGCTCCGTTCCGGCGATCACCAAAACCGCAAGTATCAGGATAAGTCTAAAGCCAATTTTTACTTTCATTTTCTCTTCTCCTTAAATAAAATTACGACCGATAATTTTTGTCTAAATTCTCATCTGATAAATTCACAGAATAAGAAACTGCTAATTTGCCCGATAAGCGATCAATCTGCCATCGCCGAGCGCCATCCGATTACGGTCGAGCATTCTAAATTTCCATGAATCCCAGCGGATGAGTTTTCCATCTTTGAGACTGACCCGAATTGTGTTGTTGTCAGGCAACGACCAAGTCCCAGTCCGCTGCATCGCATACGGGCCGCATTGAGTCATTCCCGAATATGCACCGTTACTCTGATAAATCCATTCGCTGACGCACATTCCCGGGACTCCCTGAACCGGATGCTCCGCCCGCCAAACCCCGACCACCATGTCCTTGGTGTCCGCACTCGCGGTTGATGCGCCAAGTGAGGCAGCAGTCTCGTTCGTGTTTTCCGAAGCGGTACTTTGCAGGACATTTGACATATTTGCTTCAATCGCCTTTTCCATTGCCGCTTTATCTTTGGCCTCGCCAACCTCTGTCGTTTTTGCACAACCGACCAACATTAAAGAAATAATTGCCAAAAGTGTTATAAAAAGTTTTTCCGATTTCATAATTGATTTTTTCTCCTAATTTTTACTCGAAAAGTTTCCCTCTCAACCTACAAGGCGAAATTCTCAAATGAATTACAACATCAATAAAAAAATAATTTTCATTTATTTCAAAACCCTGTATAATTCCAATAAAAATAAAGATTTATGCCCAAAGACGTCACAGTTTTACTTTCTCAAATAAATAACGGAGATTCATCTGCACCGGAGGAACTACTTCCGCTGGTCTATCACGAATTGAGAAAACTAGCGGGAGGTTATCTGAAAAATGAACGTCCCGGTCACACGCTGCAACCGACTGCCCTGGTTCACGAGGCTTATCTGAGATTGGTTGATTGGGAAAATACGAGCTGGCAAAATCGAAGCCACTTTTTTGCCGTGGCGGCGCAAATTATGCGAAACATTTTGGTTGATCATGCCCGGAAGAAAAAAGCGGTGATGCACGGCGGAAATGTGCAAAAATTATCCTTGGACGAGGCAATCAGTTTTTCCCAAGTCACCGAAATTGACCTGGTTGACGAGCAATACATCACCGGCAAACGCGGCGACTG
>JANOEF010000139.1:0-10189 GCA_031413075.1 Acidobacteriota bacterium
CAAGCGCACAAACAAAATTAGCGCGCCAAGCCAAACAAGGGGCGCAGCCAGGCAATTCTGCGCACCGCCTCGGCCCCGGCCAGACTCAAGGTCAAGGTCATTACAATCAACAGAAAGCCTTCCGGCAAGGGTGGTATCCGCGCAGGCTGGAGCGTGTGCGCCAAAATAATCAGGATGGTTTGATGGAAGATATACACCGGAAACACCGCCTGCGCCAAATAACTGCGCCGGGCATTGTCAAATTCCAGATGGCGATGGGCAAAGCCGAAGGCTGCCGTAATGGATCAAAGTAGATATGCGGCGCAAACAGGTTGATATGACTTTTTCGCGGCAACCCGTCACGGACAAAAAAATCAAATTGAATGTTGAGCAAGTCGTAGCAACTTATGAACGGGCCAGAAAAGACATTTGCGAGCGAAATGTTGATTTGAAATCTCTGTTAGGCGAATTGTTTGAGGCTTACAATCGCATCTTAAAATTGACCGAAAAACAGACTGGAACCCGAACTATTATTGTTGATTGCTACCGTGAATTAATTATGGTTCGCCAGCCTGCTTCGTTTCGCAAAACTCCTTCAAAACAGAAATTTCTTGATTATCCCAAAACACATTTCGCCTTTGATATGATGCAGTTACGGCGTTCCGGGCAGTTGACTTTCGATGAACATCGTTTGAATTTAGGCACGGCGACAATTGATGTCGGAAGCGATTCGGCGCGAGCCATGTTTCTCGCCACGGACGCCAACGAAGGTCAGTTTATTCAGCATCTGTATTTTACGAAGGAGAAATAAAAAATGACTTTAACGCAAGTTGAGGCACAACACATTATCCGCAAACTTGGCGAATCGGGCATTCCGCCTACTCGAAATTTAGAGGCTTACACAGTTGGAATTGATTCAATTTTGGGAACCCTCAAAGATGAATATTTGAGCGGTTACCTGCGTGATGGCGGTTCGAGTTTTAAGCTTGTGGTCGGCGAATATGGCAGTGGTAAATCGCATTTTCTCTATCGTTTACGAGATTTGGCCTGGGAACAAGGTTACGTTGTCAGTCGCACCGAATTAAGTCCGAAAGAATGTCCATATGACAATCAACTGAAAGTTTACCAAACGGTTACGGGCAATCTGATTTATCATTCACCAAATGGCGACAGCAGCGAAACAAACGGGTTTGAGGCCTTTCTCGAAAATCATTTTTTCCAAACTTTGAAAACGCTCGGGGTCGAAAATGCAAAAACGAGCATTGGTCTTGATGTCCGGGTCAATTTATGGCTTGATACGGTTTTGCGTTATAACATCGAAAGCCCTTCGTTTCGACATGCCGTTTATTATTATTTTCGCGCCGTGGCAGAAGAAAATGAAGCAAATAAACGGCTGATTTCGACTTGGTTGCGTGGTGAAACTGTTGCCTTAAAAGATGTTCGCGCCTTTAGTATCACCGAAAAACTGGATAAAACCGTAGCCTTTAAAATGATGCGTTCATTAGCTCAACTGGTTCACGAACTCGGGTATACAGGCTTGGTTTTGCTGTTTGATGAAGGCGACAGAATGGTCAGCATCGGTTCTTCGCGCACCGAAAAAGTTGCTTGCGATAATTTACGTGAAGTGATTGACCGTTGCGCCGGCGAAAGTTTGCCCTCGGCACTTTTCGTCTATGCCGTGCCGCCTTATTTTGTGACCAATATTGCGCCGAATTACGAAGCCTTGAGCCAGCGCATCAGTTCCAAAGTCAAATTTTCGCGCCAAAATCCTTTCAGCGTCCAAATCAGTCTTGACCATCTCGATTATCCGGGTGAAGAACTATTGCGTCTGATTGGCGAAAAACTTTTAGGGGTTTATGAAATTGCCTATCAAATAAATCTTAATCACGAATTACAACGCGAAAATATTGCCCAACTTGCCGCGAGTTGCGCTTCCCTGCTCTCAACTAGCCACCGCCGTCACTTTGTCAAATCATTGGTGACAATGCTGACGGAACAAAAAGTTTCAGGTGAACATCTCTACCAAGAAGATAATCTGAACGGCGTTTTACGTGATGTTACTGAACAACTTGGGCGCACCGAAACAGGTGAATATTAAGGCAAAAGTAAAAAGGCAAAATTTGAAATCAATAAACTATGCCGCGAATCAACCACGACCGACTTTTCAAGGAATTACTCTCAACTTTTTTCGTCGAATTTATGGAATTGTTTTTCCCCGAAGTGGTCGGATATTTGGAGGCAGAGTCTCTGGAGTTCATTGATAAAGAAATTTTTACGGACATCACGCAAGGCGAAAGGCGTGAAGCAGATTTGTTGGTCAAATGCCGGTTTCAAGGTCGTGAAGCATTTTTTCTGATCCACCTTGAACATCAATCGAAACGGGAAAAAGATTTTACCCAGAGAATGTTTTTCTATTTCGCTCGATTGACAGAAAAATTCGCGGTACCTGTTTATCCGATTGCACTTTTTTCGTATGACAAACCTGAAACAGCAGAAAAAAGTCAATATTTGCTGGAGTTTCCTGACCGCAAAGTTGTTGAATTCAACTTTGCGGTTATACAATTAAATCGTCTGAATTGGCGAGAATATTTGACGCAAGATAACCCGATTGCCAGCGCCTTGATGGCAAAAATGGGTATTGAATCAAAAGATCGAGTAACTGCCAAAAAAGAATGTCTGCGAATGATTGCGCGGCTCAAACTTGATTCGGCGCGGACGCATCTTTTAGGTGGATTTATTGATTCATATCTGAAACTGCTCACTGAAGAACACAAAAAATTAGAGGTAGAAATGAAAAAACTGCCGTCTCAAGAAAGAGAGGAAATTATGGAAATAATGACAAGTTGGGAAGAAATTGGTTTTCAAAAAGGCATGCAACAAGGCATGCAACAAGGTCTGCAGCGCGAAGCCGAATTAGTAGTCAGACTAATCAAAAAAAGATTTGGTAGGCTTAAAAAATCGGAAAAAGAACAAATTCTAGCTTTGCCCATTGAAAAAGTTGAAGAATTGGGAATAGCATTGTTTGATTTTAAGAATGAGGGCGAACTACGATTTTGGCTAAATCAAGTTTCATAAAGATAGTTAGTCAGGCTTTCACAGGTTAGAAATTATGAAAGGAGCAATCATCAATCATCCACTTTTCGGGCGCGGTCAGGTGTTGGAATTACGCAATGCCGGACGCGATTCGGTAGTCCGTTTCGATAATGGTATTCGGGCAACTGTGCCAAGCAGTATGATGACTATTCTGCAAGCTGCTGAAGCCCAAGTAACGCCAAAAGCTTTTCTTGCTCCGCGAGTGGAAAAAGTTTTTACGCCCGAGGAAGCTAAACGCCTCGAAGCCCGGCGCACTATTGAAGCTTTGCGTTACGGGCTTGTTCCTGCCAAAAGAATTCGTGAATTGAGTGTTGGTCTGGAAGATGAAAAATCAAGTTTGCATCGCGCTTTTACAAATACACGGGAGGAGGGTGGCGATGTTCGGGTAGTGGTTGGCGAATACGGCGCAGGCAAAAGTCATTTTTTTGAGTTAGCGGCGCAAGAGGCTTTAGCAAATAACTTTATTGTGGCCACCACGAGTTTAGATTTACGCGAAGTTCCGCCCAATCGCCCACAGAGAATATATCTTTCGTTGATGCGCTCATTACGGTTTCCCGATTCGGACGAAACCGGACTCGTTCATTTATTGGAAAAAACTGTTGCCATACCGAATTATTCCGAAATTTTGGACAGCGTTAAAGAAACATTTTTTGCGACGGCTTTGCATAATTATTTGTTGATGCGAAACACGCCGAACGAGGCTTTAGATTCATTGGTTGATTGGATGTCGGGCGAAAAAGTTTTTATCAGCGATGTTCGCCGCAATGCCGCCTACAAAAGCAAAGAATTTCAGATAAAGACGCTTTCGCAGTTGACCACTGCCGCCGACCAATATTGTTATTTGCTCAATGGTTGGGGTTGGTTAGCATCGCAAGCGGGATACAACGGTTTAGCTGTTTTTATTGATGAATCCGAACACTACAGTCTGCTCACCCGGCACGGGAAAGAAAAAGCCGATAATTTTTTCAAAGCCTTAATTTACACGGCACTTGGGAAACGTGGAAAAATCAACGAAGACGATTTGCTCCACCAATATCATTCGCATCCGTTTCGATTGAAAAATAACAGCCATTTGTTACTGCTGTTCGCGCTGACCCCAACCGCAAACACTTTTGATTACCAGCGTTTTCTCGAAGCCGAACAAATTTTACAGTTAAAAAAATACTTACCGCCGGATGCTTTAGATGAACTTTTAACGCGGCTTTATGTTTTGCACCGTCAATCCTACACTTACGAAAACCAGGCCGAATTTTTAGACATTTCAAACAGTTTGTTGGAATGCCTTGACAATAATTTGATAAATCTGCGCCAAGTTATTCGCCTCTCGGTTGAAATCTTTGATCTCTGTTATGCTCACCAAGATTTTGATTCCAACCAAGCCGTGGCTGAATTAAAGCGAGCATTACTGTAATTATTTCAGCATTTAAGTTAAACTGGATGGAAAATGAGCGTCTGGAACAAAAACGGCTTGATTGCCATATCCGCGAGGTTATCACCAGCGGAACACTTGTTTAATTTTTGAGCTGACTACGGTTTGTGCTTGTGGAGCGCTCAAGTAATTAAGCCGATTGCACTCCGGTCATATTGCATAAGCAGGTCAGCAAAAATTTTGCGACCTATTAAAAATCAAGAAAAGTTTGCAAATAGTTGAGTAACTTTGGTTTTAGGGTTTTATTTATTGTCCATTGTCCATTGTCAATTGTGCATTGGTGCTTGGTTTCAGTCAAAAGCTAATGGAAAATTCTGCAATCCAACATCCTACATCCCCAATCGAGTTTTTACCACACACATTTGAGGCTTTTTTATCGCGTTTCGGACGATTGACCGAGATTCAAAAACTTTCACTTGAGCCTTTATTAAGCGGAAAAAATTGTGTTTTGGCGGCGGCTACGGCAAGCGGTAAAACCGAAGCGGCTTTAGCTCCGATGTTGGAACGCTACCAAAAACAACGCTACAAATTTAATCAAAGCAAAAGAACTTCGACTATAAAATTTCTCTATCTGGTACCAACACGGGCTTTGGCGCGAGACATTGCGCGGCGAATCGAACAGCCTTTGGTAAAATTGGCAATCAGTTTAGCGGTCAAAACCGGTGATGAACCCTCGCTCAAGCCAAATCGTCCGCCTGAATTTTTGATTACCACGCCTGAATCGCTTGATTCGTTGTTGGCCAATCGCCCGAAAATGTTACGCGATGTGCGAGCCGTCATTTTGGACGAACTACATCTTTACGACAACACCCCGCGCGGCGACCAATTGCGGATTTTGTTAAATCGTCTCCGAAGACTTCGCCAATATGCCTTTGAAAAAGGTGATTCGGTAACCGCTGAAATGCAGTTTTGCGCCTTATCTGCAACCATGCACGATCCCGTAAATGTTGCCGAACAATACTTTACTAATCCAATTTTGATTCAGACTAAAGGTCACCGGGCGATTGACGCAGAGCTTTACGAGATGCACGGTGTTTCATCTTTACTTAATCTTTTTGCGACCTTCAAAGAAGGCAGCGTCAAAAAAGTATTGGCGTTTTGCCAAAAACGGGCGGAATGCGAAGAATGGGTAAATTTGTTGCGCGGCAGTTTGCCATTTGGCGAGGAGGTTTTGGTTCACCACGCGAATTTGAGCGCGAATGTCCGCCATCAAACTGAAGAAAAATTCACGCGGACTGGAGCCGCCTTGTGTTTTGCGACTTCGACGCTCGAACTTGGAATAGACATTGGCGATGTTGATTTAATTTTGCTGCTTGGGGCGCCTAACAATTTGGGATCTTTTTTGCAGAGAATCGGACGCGGAAATCGGCGCACCAAACGCACCAATGTCGCTTGTTTTTATCGCACTCAAACCGAAGCCGCAATTTTCCAAGTCTATATTCAGACCGCCCAAAATTCCGATGAGGAAACGATGAAATTATTGAGAAATGATAGCGGGCTTCTCTTTCGTCCATCGGTTATTGTCCAACAATTATGTTCATATTTGAAGCAAACCACGCACAGCGAACTCGATCCTGAACACGCTTACAGCCTTTTTGCAACTCCAATCGGCAAGTCGTTAATTGACAAAAATCAATATGACAAAATCGTTGAACATCTGATTGAAACAGGATTTTTCAAAACGGCAATGCAACCTTCCGGAAAACAATTACAAGCGGCCGAAAGGTGGCAAAAACTTTATGAAGAACGCACACTTTACAGCAATCTGACTGGAGCGAATGAAAGTCCGGCGGTATTTGATGATATGACGGGGCGATTAGTCGGCTATCTGGATGCTCGAATGCCCGTCGGTAACACTTTTCTGATGGGCGGACATGCTCGCCGGATAATTGCGTTTCAAGGTCGCAAAGTCCTAACTCGCGCCGAAAAAAATACCGAAAATGTTCGCAAAGCACCGCAAAAATGGAATTGGAAGGTAAAATCTGCGGCATTGACCAAAGTCTTAGCCGTCGAACTCGGCTTTCCGGTGGCCGATGAAACCGGCGAAATTCCTTTGGTAAATATTCAAACCGAAGCCGAAGCCGAAAAAAGAATTTTGCTATTTCATAATTCAGGTGAGGTTTATGGAAAAGCACTTGGCGAATTATTAGAAACGGAAAAAAATATAACTGTCATTGATCAAAATGAGTTTTTTATCGAAATTTCGGATGAAATTTCAGAGGTTGATTTACAATTTTCAGATAATGAAATCAATCGCATCCTGATTCATCGTTGGAAAAATTTTGAAAGTGCTTTTGACTTGGGGCGTTTTCAAACCGAATTACCAATTGAGGTGCGCCGTGATTCGGTTATCAAGGCCTTTAATTTACCAAATTTCAAAGTTTTTTGCTCAAAGTTGACAAGGTAGATTTATCTGAGACTTCAACGAAAGAAGCGATCTGATTATCAACCATTGGTGCTTATTGTCTTAAATTATCCATTATTCAGTTCTTCGGCAATCTTTTCGCGCACTTTTTTCAAGAGATCCATCAAATCATTTTCAACCGTGAGGCCTTTGGTTTCAATTGGCGGGAGGAGGATGACTTCGATGGTCCCCTTATAGGCAACACCTGTTTTTTTGCCCATCATCCAATCTGTATTTTTAATAGCAACCGGAATTATTGGGGATTGCGTTTGGAGGGCGAGGTGAAATGCGCCTTTTTTAAAGGGCAGAAGTTCGTTTGGAAAGGCCCGCGTTCCTTCGGCAAAAATCCCGATTGAAACACCCCTTTCAAAGACTTTGCGAATCTCATTCATGGTTTCGAGTGCTTTATGCGAATTGGAACGGTCAATTTTCAAAATATTAACATACGGCATCAGCGTGCCGACGATTGGAACCTGGGCAAGCTCTTTCTTTGCTACAAATCCCATTCGTCGGCCAGTGTATGAAAACATCGTGGCAGTATCCAAATAACTTCGGTGATTAGCCACAAACACATAGTTTTCGGCAACTTTTAGATTTTCTTGACCAGTTACTTTCATTTTTGCGCCACACCATTTGAGCCAGTTTACCGCCCCCCAATGACAAAACGGATAGAGCCAATCTTTGCGGCCGGCGAGACTTGCGACCAGCATGACCGGCGGTGCAACCGACAAAAACATGACCGAAGGAAAAATCCAACACCACCAGTAGTGCAACTTGCCGACAATCCATGATTTTGTGCTAATATCTTTTTCAGAAAAAACAATTTTCTGATTAAGTTCTACTAATTCTACAAAAGGTCTCTTTTTATCTAAATGCTCAGACATATTCAAAGTCTAAAGTCTAAAGTCCAAAGTTCAAAACCGCTTTTTAACTTTGCCGTTTTATTTTCGATTATTTTATTATCCGTCAACATTTTGGCCCAAAATGTTCCAACTCCAAAATCCTTTTTGGGTTTTGAGCCGGCCGATGATAAAAAAGTCGCTGACTGGAAACAGATCACCGAATATTTTGGCAGACTTGATAAAGCCAGTCCTCGGGTCACAGTCCAGGAATTTGGCAAATCCACGCTTGGCAAACCGATGATCGTAGCTTACATCAGCGCCCCGCAAAACTTGTTGCAACTCTCAAAATATAAACAAATTAGCCAGAAACTAGCCGACCCGCGAAAAGTTAAAGCTAATGAACCACAGACTTTAATTGCGAATGGCAAAACGATTGTGGCAATTTCGTGTTCGATTCATTCAACCGAAATCGTCGCTTCGCAAATGTCAATGACTTTGGCCCATCAACTGGCAACGGCTCAGGATGCTGAAACCTTAGAAATTCTCAACAACACGATTTTGCTGTTAATTCCATCGTCAAATCCGGACGGAATTGACATCGTTGCAAATTGGTATCAGAAAACGCTTGGCACCAAGGCCGAAGGAAGCTCGCCGCCGGAACTTTACCAGCATTATGCCGGACACGATAACAACCGGGATTGGTTTATGCTGAACTTAAAGGAAACTCAGGCAATCACCAAACTCTTTTGGCAAGAATGGTTTCCGCAGTTTGTCTATGATGTCCATCAACAGGGACAAAGCGGTTCGCGGTTTACCATTCCGCCATTTTTTGACCCGGCCAATCCGAATATTCCGCCCAGCCTTTTGCGTGATGTCGGGTTAGTCGGCTACAAAATGGCGGCTGATTTATCGGCAGCCGGATACAGCGGAATTGCGACTAATGCCCAATATGACATGTGGTGGCACGGCGGTTTTCGTTCGGCTCCGTATTATCACAATTCAATCGGGATCTTGTCCGAAGCCGCCAGTGCGGATTTAATGTCACCGGTCACCATTACCAACGAAACACTAAAAAATAATCGTCCCGCCCGGGGCCTGCAAAACCCTTTACAACCTTCGATTAGCTTTCCCGAACCGTGGCCGGGCGGATTATGGCGGCCAAAAGATATTGCCAATATGGAACTTATCGCGGCTCGTTCCTTACTGACGCTTTCGGCCAAATATCGAACCAGATACCTGCAAAACTTTTATCAGCTGAATGCTAAAGCTCTAAATAATCGGGTATTTCCCGCACAACCGATGGCCTATGTGATTCCGGCCGGACAGCCGAACGAAGAAAATGTGTCGCGGATGATTGAAATTTTAATAGCCCAGGGCATCGAAGTTTATCGCATGAAAACCGAACTGTATTTGACGATGCCCGACAAAACCACTCATGAACATCCATTGAATAGTTATCTGGTTTTCCTTAATCAGCCGCAGCGAAACAACGTTCAGGCACTTTTCGAGCGACAAGTTTATCCGAATCGAATCAATCCTGATGGTTCGCCGGATGTTCCGTATGATGTTGCGGGTTGGACCTTGCCTTTGCAAATGGGAGTGGAAACCGAGCAGGTTTTAGGCATCCGCGAAAACGAAGACGAGCGTGATTTGGAAAAAATAACCAACATTAATCAAGTCCGCGTTCAATTAAATTTGAAACCCGTAACCGGTGAATTCGCCCAAATTACCAACCCGATCAAAAATCAAGCTAAACTTGGAATGTATAAAAGTTGGGTTGCTTCGATGGATGAAGGCTGGACTCGTTTGGTTTTCGATAATTTCCAAATTCCCTACACCTCAATTCGGGATGAAGATCTAAAGAACGGAAATTTGAATTACGAAGCAATTATATTGCCATCCGATACTGAGCGCGAAATTTTGAATGGACTCAACAAAAATCGTTATCCTGATGAAATTTCGGGCGGAATCGGCGACAAAGGCGCGGAGAATCTTAAGAAATATGTCGAAAACGGCGGAACGCTGATTTGTTTTGACGAATCGTGCGAAATGGTTATCAATAAATTTGGTCTGCCGCTAAAAAATGTTTTGAAAGGTGTCAATCGCCGTGATTTTTATTGTCCGGGTTCAATTTTGCAGATTGAAGTTGACACTTCGCACAAGTTGGCAACCGGCTTGCGAAAAGAAACCGCGGCTTATTTTATCAATAGTTCGGCGTTTGAAGTTACGGATCAAAGCAAAGTTAAAAGCATCGCCAAATATGCAGATAAAAATGCGTTAATGTCGGGTTGGTTGCTCGGCGAAAAATTCTTACCCGCCCGGGTCGCAAGTAAAGCGCGCGACGTGGATGCTGTCGCTGGGGCCCGCGCTCGCGTCATCCGACAGGACGATCGCAACGAGAGCTTGCCGCGTCTGATCGTCGAATGCGATGGACGACGCCGG
>JANOEF010000140.1:0-21660 GCA_031413075.1 Acidobacteriota bacterium
GGTCAGCAGGCCGAGCTTTTCGATGGTGCGCTTGAAGCGGCGCAGGGCAACGTCGAACGGCTCGTTCTCTTTGACGCGGATGGTGGTCATGTGAATCAGGATCCTGAGTTATGCGTTCGGAGGTCGGGGCTGCCATGTTGCCAACAAAATCAGGTCCTGATCGTAAATTTTCTTTTTCTTGTCGGCCAAGTCAGTAAAGGCCGAATAAACACGAACTAGTTCATCGTGACTAAGTTCAAAGCCAAGTTCATTGTACCGGGCTATAAGGGCATGTTTGCCCGAGTGTTTGCCAAGCACGATTTCGGTTTTGGGAACACCGACCGACTCCGGAGTCATAATTTCATAACAGAGCGGATTGCTTAAAACGCCGTGTTGATGAATTCCGGCTTCGTGGGCAAAGGCATTACGACCCACAATCGCTTTGTTCGGCTGAACTCCAAAGCTGATAACGGACGAAAGTAGCTGGCTGGTCGGATAGAGTTTAGTAGTTTCGATATTGGTCGAATAAGGCATTTTGTCAGCGCGAATCGCCAAAGCCATGACCACTTCTTCGAGAGCGGCATTTCCGGCTCGCTCACCGATCCCGTTAATGGTGCATTCGACCTGCCTCGCGCCCGCATCAATGGCGGCTAAAGTATTGGCCACCGCTAAACCTAGATCATTGTGACAATGAACACTGATAATAACATCGGTTCTGTCGCCGATAACCCTTTCTTTGATGGCGCGAATAGTTTCTGCATATTCTTTTGGCAAACAAAAGCCAACCGTATCGGGGATGTTCAAAACCGTGGCTCCCTCGGCGACAGCAATGTCTAAAACTTCGCAAAGAAAATCCATGTCGCTGCGAGTTGCATCTTCCGCCGAAAATTCAACCTCATCTGCATTTGCTTTGGCCAAACGAATGGCGTTTCGCGTCATTTCCTTAACTTCATCACGGGTTTTCTTTAATTTATACTCCAGATGAATGTCCGAAGTGGCGATAAAGGTGTGAATTCTTGATCTTTTTGCTTTTTGGAGAGCGTCAATGGCCCGTAAAACATCAGGTTCAACTGCCCGGCACAATGCGGCAATGGTTGGACCGGTGACTTCTGCGGCAATGGCTTTGACGGCTTGATAATCACCTTCGGAAGCAATCGGGAAACCGGCTTCTAAAATGTCAACCCCTAAATCTTCCAGTTTTTTAGCCAAACGTATTTTTTCTTTTAAATGCATCGAACAACCGGGCGATTGTTCTCCGTCGCGCAGGGTCGTGTCAAAAATATCAATCTTTTCTATTGTCATCAAATTATCTCCGAAATCATTTCAGCAAAATAGCTTGTGGTTATCTTAAAAATTCATTGACTAAAAGTCAAGGTTATAATTATGATAAAAAGATAATTAATAATAATAAAGTGGGGTTAAGCTAATAGTCAAAATTGTCTCTCAAATTGTAGAAATTATTCTTATAAAGAGTTAGTATAAATAAGAAAAGGTTTTATCCGGATAAATTTAGGCCTAGTAAATTCACTAGATATTGGTTTGTCAAAATTATGGACATTAATCAACTGGAAGTTTTAGTGTCTGTCGCGCAAGAAAAAAGTTTTTCGCGGGCGGCTGACGTGTTGCATCGCACTCAACCGGCTATCAGCCAGGCTATTCGGCGATTGGAACAGGAAATCGGGGAAAAGCTTTTTGATCGGTCTTCTAAGGACGGGACTTTGACCGCGGCTGGTGAGGTGTTGTTGGATTATGCCCGACAGATGTTAAATTTGCGGCGAACGGCCCAGTTGGCTGTCAAAGAATTGCGCGATCTGCATCAGGGCAAAGTGACGATCAGCGCAAATGAACACACAGTTTTTTATTTACTGCCGATAATTCAGGAGTTTCGCCGCAGATATCCGCTTATCAAAGTTGAAATCAGTCGGGGAGTGGCGAGCCGGATTCCTACCGAAGTCATGGCGCGGGAGGTTGAACTGGGTATTATTTCGTTTAAGCCTAGTGATGATTCGGTCAAATCTGTTCATGTCGCCTGGGACGAACTAACCTTGATCGTGGCGCCCGACCATCCGTTGGGAAAAAAGACCACCGTTTCAGTCAAAGAATTAGGAATGGAGTCATTTATTGCACATAATGCGCCCTCACCGTATCGGGATAAAGTGATTGAAACTTTTGAAAAATATAAAACACCGCTCCATATTTCAATCGAACTGCCGTCACTCGAAGCTATCAAAATTTTAGTCGGACGTGGAGTTGGCGTGGCATTGGTTCCAAAATTAACGGCCGAGAGCGAAATTGCAGCCGGTCGCCTGAAAGCTCTCTCGGTCACTGAAATGAGGCTCGAAAGGCGGTTACATATCATCTACCGGCGAAATTCGGTTCTGTCACACGCGGCTCGGATGTTTTTGCAATTGGTCAAAGAAATTCAGGATACAAAAGCTGATCAGGCGGAACATTAATAAAGAGTTAAGCACCAATGCACAATTAACAATGGACAATGGACAATGAAGAATACCCAAAAACCCAAGTTGCTCAACTATTTGCAAACTTTTCTTGATTTTTCAAAATATCGTCAAACTTTTGCTGACCTGCTTAGTGAAAAAAAGTTAAAATGGCAGAAAATTGGGTAGCGTCCCGTTCACAATAAAAAAAAATAGCATCTGAATAATAGGCGTTACCTACTTATTAAAAAATAAGTTACAATGTTTTTTGAAGTTTGGGCTTTGCCCAAACTTGTAGTCACACCCTAAAATTTTCTACAATTGTGAGGAAATAATGAACAAAAAAGAATTTGCAGAATCGCTGGATCAGTCTGAGAGACGTGGCTCTGACCGTAAAAAATTGATTGTTGATGTGCATTTTAACGGCGGGGATGCCACTGGAATCGCCAATACCAGAGATATCGGAATCGGTGGTTTGTATATGACGACCAATGCCAGACTTGACATCGGAACCCCGATTTTTATGCAGATGTCGGTTGGCGAAGACGAACTCGCGATTAACGGAGTGGTAGTTTACTCAGACCCCGGTCACGGCGTCGGTGTGCGCTTTCATGACCTGACCGAAGCCGAAGAACTCACTCTGAAACAAGAATTAAGATTAATATAACTTTATTTATTTTTTGTTGCTTCGAACTCATTTCTGACGATTGGCTTGAATCGTTAGCATAAACACTGAACTGACCCGGATCGGGCAGGGGCTGGCGAAAATTCAAAGACTCCGATCAAGTCTTTGAACAATTAATATTTACTCAAGATTTTGACCAAATAAGGATACCCTATATGTTTGACCAATTTACGCTCGGGATTGAAGAAGAATTTCAAATTGTTGATCCCGTAACTCGTGAACTAAAGTCCCAAGTTTCGGAAATCTTAGAAGAAGGAAAACTTCTTTTGGGCGAAAAGGTAAAGCCGGAAATGATTCAATCAATGATTGAAGTCGGGACGGGTGTGTGTGCCAATATTGACGAAGCCCGTCAGGATATTTCCCAATTGCGATGTATCATTTCGGGATTGGCGAAAAAGAAAAATCTCGAAATCGTCGCTGCTTCGACCCATCCGTTTTCACATTGGGCAGCCCAACAGATCTTTGAACATGAACATTACAAATTATTAGTTGACGAACTGCAAATGGTGGCTCAGTCGCTCTTAATTTTTGGAGTCCACGTTCATGTCGGCATCCCTGACCGCGAACGGCAAATCCAGATTATGAACGCAGCCCGGTATTTCTTGCCTCACGTTTTGGCTCTCACCACTTCATCGCCATTTTGGCTTGGGTTTAATACGGGACTGAAATCATATCGGTCTGAGGTCTTCAAAAAATTCCCGCGCACAGATATTCCGGATTATTTTGGTTCGTATCCGGAATTTCAGCGATATGTTGATACCTTGTTGAAAATGAACTGTATCAGCAATCCCAAGAAAATCTGGTGGGATGTCCGTCCGCATCCGTTTTTCCCGACCCTCGAATTTCGTATTTGCGATATTCCGACAAAAGTTGACGATACGATTGCGGTGGCTGCGCTATTTCAGGCAATTGTGGCTAAACTTAGTATCTTAACTGACAAAAATTTAGGATTTCGGCTCTACCGGCGAATGTATATTCAAGAAAATAAGTGGCGGGCGGTTCGGTATGGATTGGACGGGATGATGCTCGATTTAGGAAAGGAAAAAGAAGTACCGGCCAAGGATTTGATTCGTGAACTCCTGGATTTTGTGGATGATGTCGTTGATCATCTCGGCTCGCGCAACGAAATCGAACATATTCATACTATTTTAGAACGGGGAACCTCGGCTGATGAACAACTTCGCATCTATGAAGAAAACGGGAATAAGTTCGAACCGGTGGTTGATATGCTCATCAAAAATACGCTGGAAAATGTTCCGCAGAATTGTTTTGAAAAAACTTAAAAATATTTCTGGTGTTCGAAACAGAATTTATCTGAATCTTCAGTAAATTAAACTCAGAAAAAATCGGTCAAATTGCAATGATTTCAAGCAATTTGACTTTTTTTTATCACAATGAATTAAACAATACAAAACATCTATTGACAATGTTTTACACGATTGCTATAAATTTTAATGGCATATAGTTTTTTGTGATTGGAAGCATATTGTTGAGGGTGGTTTGAAGTATATGAAAAAAAGGAATTTGGAAAGCGGCGTATCAGTTTTGGAAATATTGATTGTGATTGCGATTGGGGCCATTCTGGTGGCAGTGGCGGTCACCCAATTCGGCAATTCCAAAATGCATCTGCAACGACAAAACATTGCGCGGGAATTGAAAAATAATCTGGAGCGCTGTAGGTTTGATTCGGTCCGACGGCGGGCTTCCGATACTGATTTGGCAAATATGTCTCGGGTTGTCATCAGAAGTACTACCTCGTATGATGTTATGATTGATTCGAATCAAAACGGAATCATCGAAAGCGCAGAGGTTCGAAAAGTTGATTTTGGCGGACGAAGTGACACTAAGATTTTAGCAGCGACCGCATCCTTTCCGATTACCATCCGTTTTGACCGCAAAGGTCACATTACGACTGACGGAAACGGAGTAACAATTTCGCCTCTCTTTACCATCTGTAGTGGAGTTTGTGAATTAGCAACTACCATTACACCGGAAAACGGGAACGTCATCTCCATCTCCCCAACCGGAACTGTCGCCATGCTTTATGGCGGTGATACGATTCCGCCGCTGGCCGCACCGAATATCTCGAATATTTCATCAACTGCTAATATCAATTTGCTTTTGACGGTGAAGCCAGCCACTACAAATGGAAATACGGCCACCCCGACTCCGAGTACAACTCCAACACCGGTTTCAACGGCAACCCCAACGGCCACTGCTACTCCAAATCCGACCGCGACGGCTACACCTGTTTCAACGCCAACGCCGGTTTCAACTCCAACCCCGACGCCAACACCAGTTTCGACACCGACGCCGGAACCGACTCCGATTCCGACTCCGACTCCGACCCCGGCTTTGGCCCAATGTGCGCTGAATGACAGACCCGGGAATCCGGCGACGTGTTTATGTTCGTCGCCGAGATATGTGAGGGTAAATGGTAAATGTCAATAAGATTGAAGTCCGGGCAAATACTGCCGAAAATTTGATATGAATATTGTAAACAAAGAAAAAAAGAGCGAGATAAGTGATAGACAACGGAGTCAATCCGGATTTTCGCTGATCGAAGCGGTGATGTCCATCGTCATTTTGTTAATTGCCTTGCTTGGCGTATTTTCGGTTTTTACTTACGCCATTGTTTATAACACGGGTAATAACCTGCGCAGTCAGGCTCTTTCTGTTTTACAAAAAGAAGTAGAACTAATTCGGAGTGCAAAATTTACGCCAATTATCACCGATGACACTTTGATCGGAGGAGAGAAAGCCGCCAAGAATTCTACTTCTGCCGATGGCACCAGTTTTAGGGTTGAAGTTACAGTGGACGATGATCCTCTGACCGCTGGGATTCAAGTTGACGCGGCTAAAACTATTAAAGAAGTGACAATTATCGTTTCACCGACCAATCAGGTTGCAGGATGGCAAACCGCCGTTCCCGCGACCGTGGTGATGCGGCGGGTGCGGGGTAATTAGGTTATTTTGAGATGACAGTAATTGTTAAAAGGAATGAAAATGAAGAGAAAAAATAACCAAAAAGGATTCACTATAATCGAATTGTTGATTGCGATGACCATTACACTGGTGTTGATGTCAATCGTAGCGGTTCTGATGGCGCGTGCTTTTGGGGTCAGAAGCCGTGAAAGTAGTCGGACGGATGCTCTCACCTCAGCTCAAGCGGCTCTCAACGTGATGTCGAGAGAAATTGCCAATGCGGGATTTGGATTATCAGCCGACACCTTTAATACCATTCATTTCAACGGCATTATTCTTAACGATTCGACCTCTACCAAGTTGCGAGTAAGGTCAAATTATATTAATACTTCGGACAATGGCGGACATGCTACGACAACCGAAGATATTGGTGAGGATGTAACTTATTATTTTGATTCGGACGCGCAGTCAATCGTTCGTCATGATCCGGCACAGAACCCCAGTACAACCTATTTGGTTAACCGCATCAGTAACGTCAGCTTCAGCTATTATAACTACATCGGTAGTAGTTCAACGCCAACCGTTACCACTACTCCCAGTGAAAATACGAGTCGTGTCAAAATTACCGTGACAGTCCAATTAGAAGCGGTCCAGGGACAACCAACCGGGCAAACTGTAACCTTGAATTCTGAAGTTACTCTGCGAAATTCGGATTATATGATGAGGCAGTATTAGGGGCAAAAAAATTAGCTGATGATTCTAAATACCCGGATGACTATTTTAAGAATGAATGGTGGAGAAAGTTAATGATGAGCAAAAGTGAAAAAGTGAGAAAAAACGAAAAGGGCGCCGCTTTAGTGACAGTATTGATGGTAACCCTGATTTTATTAGTAGCAAGTGCCGGGCTTCTTTTGGAATCAACCATGAATACCGCTAATGTCACGGATGCCATTGCCGAGCAACAGGCATATGTTGCGGCAGAAAGCGGAATCCAAGCCGCCATCAATGTTTTGCGTGGAAACCGAGATCCTTATATGAATTCAAACCTGCTCGATGGGAGCAAGGCCTCCACAGACACTTCAAATCTGATAAATTATATCCGAGCCTTGAAGACAGTAACATCAAATGTGACAACCGATACCAGTACAACTCCGAGATTGTCACGGTGGCTACAATATGATTCAACCTACAATGATCGAATAATTTTGGGCGATTCTTCAACCTATGCGCCGCGCACCGGAAATGCTTTTAAACTCATGCTTTCAGACCCTGACGAAACAGGTAACTCAGTTACCTTTAGCACAGACGGACAGGTTGGAGGCGGGACAACCACTTCAATCACTTATGGATCGGGGGCAGATACCGTAACTTTCACCTATAACCCCAAAAGCAGCAATACAATTACTGTTCCTATTAACGCCGAATCCGTGGCGACTGACATCGGTAGTTTTACAATTAGTGCAACCGGGTCAGGTGTTACCCTGACGGAGGATGTAAAATTTAGCATTGTCTATACGATGACTGATCCGTACGAATCAAAGAGAGTTGTTCGCGGGTATTTGAAACTGCCGCGAAATAGTTCGGGAGATTCGATTGCGACTGCACTCACTCCGACCTCTTTAAATGGAATAAAACTTTATTACAACTCACCGCAATATCAGGTGATGGGTAGTTTAATTACAATGACTGGCGGGACGCAGATTCCTGATCCGATCGGTTACGAATTAACACCCGTTTTGGGAGCAAATACTATCAATTGTATGATCGCACCGGCCGAACCTATCAGAATATCAATCAAAGCGACCGGTTACGGACCACGCGGTGCGCAGAAACAACTTGAAGCAATTATTCAAAAGAACTTCTTTAACAATATGACTGCGCCCGCGACCCTGACGATGGTTGGAAGTACGACGAACTTTGTCTTCAATCCCGGTAATTCTACGGTTGTCGTCTATTCGGGCGATGATATTGCCTCAACTGTCATGATTCCTCCCGTGGGAACCACCAATGATCCGAATCTATATTGGGTTGAAACGCAATTTGATACCGGCGAAGGCTGGAAAGCTAATGTTTACGGTGATCCCGCCAATGTCAACTCAGAACTGCCGGAATGGCTTTGGTCACCTGCCGCATTAGATGCCACCATCAAAAATCTCCGGGAAGTTGCAACTGCTTCGGGAAATTATTACGCCGCAGGTACCGAACCTTCCGCTCCCGGTAACTATGCAACCGGCAAAGGAATCACCTTTGTTGATGGTGATTATACGCTTCGAGCTAACGGCGGAGGTTTGATGGTGGTAACTGGCAAACTTACCCTGCACGGCGCATTTGCCTTTAAAGGGCTAATTATTGTGACCGGAACTGATGGTATGGATCGGCGCGGTGGCGGTAATGGAGTGATTCAGGGTAACGTGGTAGTGGCCCCGTATAATCCAAGTAACCTTTCTCAACCTTTTCTATCACCAAAATACGACATGTCAGGCGGCGGTACCTCCGATCTTCGTTATGACTCAAACAGTGTGGCAAACGGAATGACGGCAGTCAGTAACTTTGTCATTGGCGTTGCCGAAAAATAATCTTCGAGAGAGATGACCGGGGCATCCTTCAATAGCCCCGGTCAGGTTTTCTTTTTTTACCAATCCGCCCCATCTATCCAAAATGAAAAGAAATTTCTTATTGCTAACGTTCGTTTTTCTGTTGATTTTTCAAACTGCCTGTAATGCCAGCAAAGAGCATGAAGAGGCACTTGAGATGCCCGATTTAAAGGTTGAAAAAGGGAAGACCGGAAATGAAGTTGTCTTTGATGATGCCGGGTTCGAAAAGCAAAAAGTAACCGTTTCAACTTTTGGAGAGGTTAAAGAAGCCCAGACTTATACCGATAGAGACGGCTCGGAAGTGAGAATTTCTTTTGATGCGGCCGGTAATAAAATCGGGATGAGAAAGTTCTTTAATCATCCGAATCTGACATTTTTACAAGTGACTGAAACCACCGACGGCACCAAAGAGGGCGTCGTCTTTGGGCATAACGGGGAAAAGAAAAAATTAACTCCGGAGATGATCGAGCAAGCTTTTATTATGCCGGGCAACGATTTAGCCGGAAAGTCCGGAATTTATAGTGTGAAGCGAGAGAAAACAAAAGAAACAATTGTCAAAAATACCCAACCGCCATTTTATCCAAGCCAAACTTTTCCGACTCAGGAAAGTTACAATAATCGCCAACCGACGCCTCAGACGACACAAGTTGAGCAACCAAATAAACAAGCGACAGAGGGCGGAACACCGACCGCAAATCCGCAAATAACCCAAAATATCAAACCGAAGGACGGAACTGATCAGCAGTTGCCTTAAGCCGGGAACAACAATTAGTATATAAAAAATATTAAGCAGTTCAGCAAAAGTTTTGCAATATTTTGAAAATCAAGAAAACCTGGCCAACGATAAATCACATTTGGTTTTCGGTCTTGCTTAATTTTGCATGACGGCTGAAGTTAATAGCCTTTTTGCTTATTGATGGCTAATTTGAGGAAGTTTTCGAACAAAATACGACCATCGCGTGATTCATTCGGATGCTCCCAACGGGTCGGATTCTTGCTCCAATCTTCAAAAGATTTTTCTAAATGAAATTGAACCGAATAAATCATCTGATTATCAGAGCATTTGACCATCATTTGATTTTTGCAAAGATAGGCTGTCGCCAATAACCTAAATCCTTCGGGAACGCCTTCGACCTGTAATCCGTGGTTCTGCCAAACTCTGAGAATATCTGATTCTCTGGTGTAATCCTGCCAGATTCCGGATTCGATGTTTTTTATCCCGTCAAAAATCGGATCCGAATCATCCAGAATTTTGACAAACCGATATTGATATTCGACCATTCGGTTACTTCGTTTTTGCCACGGGTCGAGGTTGTCGAGAGTCGAAAGTTTTCTTCCAAACGCTTTGCCGACCAACTGATGGGCGCCGCAAATGGCTAAAACCGGAATTTCGGTTTTGGTAATGAATTGTTTAAATTTTTCTAAATGAGCCGGGTTATAATAATCAAAATCCGAAAGTGAACCGCTCATCACAATTGCATCGGGGTTAAAATCATGGGCGGCTTCGGCGAGTTCTGACAGATGGACGGTCAAGGTTTTTGGTTGTTTGACCAACCGATTGATGTTTTGGGCAATATTGTTGAGCGCCATCCCCGAAATTTTGCGCTCAAATTCCAATTTTATCTTTGCAGTTTCGTTCCATTCGTAACGGGCCAAATCCGACAAATCGTCCTCATAACGCAACAGATCGTTGACGATTAAAACCTTGGCGTGTTCAATCTTTTTTTCGATCGGTTCGTAACGGCAAAATGGACGATTGTTAAAGGGAAATGGGAGCGGCTCAATTTGATTTTTTTTCGGTGTTGCATCTAACATAAGACAGAGTTACGAGTTCCTTATAATTTAACATTAATGAGCAAAAAAATTTAGTCAGGACGTTGTTTGGTGCTCTGGTTAAATTGCGGCATTTTTTCACCAGCACCGATCTCTTCTAATTCATAACGAATTTCCTTAACTAAATTTGAACGGAGCCGCCCGATAGCCGGCGGCGTTTTGCCTTCGGTAATTTCGCCGAAATGCAATAAGATCCGGTGCCAGGAAGATTCAAGCTCGTCAGCCAGGGTCGAAATCTTAGTGATGTCATACGGAATCGCAATTTCCTGACAGCCCAGACGGGCGAAAACCTGCAAATATCTGGCAGTAGATAAATCGGGGCAAGCCAGCCGAATATTCCCGACTTTTAATTCAACTCCGAGCAAAGTGTGTTGAATGTCAGCTGAATTTTCGCGTTCCGGGATGCCGAGCGTATAGGCTCGGGTGCGTAAACCGCGAATCTTGACACGGTAAATTTCGGCTAGCCATGCGGTGCCAAGTTTTTCCCTAATTCCAAGCGAAATTTCCATTCCAAAAATCACCGCCCTTCTCTAAAGATTACCACAGTTGGAAAAGATGTTGAATAGCTATCAATTTCCACGTCGCTTTCAGATGATTTTTTAGCTTAAATTATCAAGTTTTTCTTGCAGCAGATTGAAATATCTACCCACGTGAAGTCCGTCCAAAATTGAATGGTGAACTTCGACCGCATGCGGCAATTTCATTTTTCCGTTTTCCTCAAAAAGTTTGCCAAAGACGAGACGCGGGATAGTTTGCGAAAAGTCCAACCTGGTTGCATTTTTAAAACTGGTGAATGCGACCCACGGAATGATCGAATAATAGATCAAATCAAGCCGCTCGGCCTCGACCTCAAGAGTTTTGAGGGCTTTGTATTTCTCGACTGATCTTTTGCCCGCCGCGTCAAACTCAAAAACATTTTCGGTTAAATCAAAATAACAAAAAGAAATCGTTTCGTCCTCATTTAAGATGGTTTGGGTCGCGTGAATCTTGTCAAATTCCAGCAGTTTTTCCCCTCTCAAACGGAGCCTGAATTCGGGAATTTCATTTGCCGTCCGGATTGAAAAAAATAAACTGGCGAGCGAAAAGGATAATTTGTTTGATTTGCAAAATTGGTAAAGTTTGGTCACGTCCAGCGGCGCGGTCAAATTGAAAAAAGGATTTTCAAAATTAAGAAAAAATTCAAAGGTCTTTTTTCGTTTCCAATTTTCAATTTCAATCTCACGAAACATCTTTTTTGATTATTTCCACTTATTTAACTGCTTTTTCAACTGCGACCGGTCGGGTATTCTTAAAGATGTTTAAAACGTGATCGCTGAAAAGTCCCAAATAGAAAACGCCGATGACCGTGATTAACAGCACTGCGGCTAAGCTGGCCGGAATTTGCGGTTCTGACCATTCGGTGGTTCGTTCTTTGAAAAACATCACCACGATCAATCGTAAATAGTAAAAAGCCGAAATAGCTGTGCAAATAACGGCCACCACCACCATCGTCGTCAAAAGCGGCTGACCGGCTTCGATGGCCGGGCTGAAAACTAAAATTTTGCCGATAAACCCGGCAGTTAAAGGTAATCCCAGGAGGCTCAGCATAAAGAGCGACAAGGTAAATGCCAGCACCGGTGATTTGAAACCAATTCCGTTGTAATCTTCAAAGTCTGTCCGACGGTCGTTCTTTTCTCCGAGCAGTGTCACCACCGCAAATGCTCCGAGGTTGGTGACGGCGTAGGTTAGTAGATAAAAGGCAACTGCCGTGATGGCGGCATCCTTTTTATCTGAGGTATTGGCAACGCCGGCTCCGATAAAGCCAACCAGGGCATAACCGGCATGGGCGATTGATGAATAGGCCAGCATTCGTTTGATATTATTCTGGACGATAGCGGCGATATTACCGACAATCATAGTCAGAATTGCCATCACCACCAAAGCTGTAACCCACGATTCGTGTAAGTAATTGGTCGCGGTTGCTCCGGCTACGACCGGAAACCCAAGCACAAAGATTCGCAAAAAAGAAGCGAATCCGGCCGCTTTCGGTCCGGCCGCCATAAAGGCTGTGACCGGCGACGGTGCACCTTCATAAACATCAGGTGTCCATACGTGAAAAGGCACGGTTGCGATTTTGAAGCCAAACCCGATCAAAAGCATCGCTCCGCCGACCAACAACAAAGCCGGGAAGTTGGCGGTTCCGATTCTGGCGGCAATTTCTGTAATATTGGTCGTGGCGGTCGCACCGTAAATTAAAGCCATTCCATAGAGTAAAAAAGCCGAAGCAAAAGAACCGAGAATAAAATATTTGAGGGCGGATTCGTTAGATTTCAAATCGTGTTTGCGAAGTCCGGCCATCACATATGTGGCCAGCGAAAGCGTTTCGAGCCCCAAGAAAATAATGACCATATCATTACCCGCAGCCATCAGCATCATACCGACGGTGGCAAAAAGCAAAAGGGAATGATATTCACCAATCGGAACATCTTCGCGTTCTGTCCAAACGGTTGAAATCAGAATCGTCATCGCAGACACGAAAAGCACCACCAGGGTAAAACTCATCCGAAGTCCATCAAAGACCACCATCCCGTTCCAGGCAGAGCTAAAATCGTAATTACCCGACCACAGCATAAATAGCGCAACTGCGGCTAAAATCAGCCCAATCAACGAAATTGCCCCTGTTACCGATTTTTGCTTAGGGGCAAAACAGTCGTAGAGCATGACGATTATTCCGGCCACCGCTACAATAATTTCGGGCAAAATGCTCGTCATATTGACGTTTGGATTAACTACTTGTAATAACATGGTATTCATCTTTTAACTTTAAGTCTGGCTCAAATGCTGCCGGCGAAATGTAACTAAAACCCGGTTCATGAGCTATGGCATCCAACTTATTCTGATCTTACAACTCTTAATGTTTGCTTTTGCTGATAACCGAAAATCTTTTCTCTCCGGCTTTAATTTCAACTTGCAAAAAATTTTCCTTTGGCGGAAGTGTACAGACAAAATTTGAATTTCCGTAAGCGCAATTCGGATTGAATGACAAATTAAAATCCAAAATCACTGCTTCGCCCGTTTTTGGCATCCTTGCATAAAGATAGCGCCCGGCATTATACGTTTCCGACACATTGGTCAGATCCCGAAAGGGAAGAAACAAGTCTCTGATTTGTCCTTTCGAATCTAAATTATCCGGATCATTCTCACGGACAAATGCGCTCAATGAACAATCTTGATCAGCAACTTTGAACTTTAAGACCCCGATTTTCAGATACTTACGCGTCCCGCCGGTTGATGTCGGCATCAAAAAGGACTTTTCATCCGTGGTTTTGATAAATTCAGCTTTAATCAAATAACTTCCGCTCAACTCAAAGTATGGTAAACCTTTAAATCTGGCAAAATCGGCAGCCAGTAAAGGCGTTGAATTTCGATCCCGAAAACTTTTTTCGCGAATTTCCCTCAACCTGGTTACTTCATGAGAATCGTAAGACTGGCCGAACATCACCAGTGAAAAATTGAGAAAAATGACGCAGATAAAAATCCCAACTTTCATTCAGCTTAGTGGCCGGGTTTGGCAGCTTCAGTCTCTTTTTTGACTTCAACTTTATCAAAACTTCCGCCTTTGTCGCCACCGATCACTCTCTCTTGAATGGAGACAACTGCTTCTTTGGAGCGATTCAAAAATGGAGCCGGATAAACTCCCATATAAACCATTAAAAAGAGCAAGGGAGCCAGCAAGCCGATCTCACGCCAGGACAAATCCTGAAGCCCTTTGTTCTTAACATTAGTGATTTTGCCAAAGAAAACCCGCTGGATCATCCATAATAAATAAACGGCTGCAAAAATCACTCCGGTTCCCGCTAACATAGTGGCAATATAATTAAAATTGTAACCGTTAACCGAAGTCAAAATGGTTGATTTCCACATTCCCATCATAATCAAAAACTCGCCGACGAACCCGTTCAAAAAAGGCAGTCCAATCGAAGCCATCGAAGTTATGACAAAAAATGTGGCGTAGAGCGGCATCACATTTGCCAATCCGCCAAAATCCGAAATCGCCCGGGTATGACGACGTTCATAGAGGAATCCGACCAAAAGGAAAAGTGCGCCGGTTGAGATCCCATGGTTCAGCATTTGGTAAAGTGCGCCCTGCATCCCTTGTTCAGTAAAGGAAAACATTCCTAAAATAACAAACCCCATATGCGAAACTGACGAATATGCAACCAGTCGTTTGATGTCCGTTTGCACCATTGCTACCAATGCCCCGTAAATAATCCCGATCACTGCTAAAGTAATAAAAAGCGGAGCAAAATCTCTTGAGGCTTCCGGAAACAACGTAAAGTTAAACCGCATCAGACCATACGTCCCCATTTTCAAAAGCACAGCCGCCAAGATGACCGACCCCGCCGTCGGAGCGTCGGTATGAGCATCCGGCAACCAGGTATGAACCGGAAAAAGCGGAACTTTAATCGAAAATGCCAGTGCAAAAGCCAGAAACAAGAGAGTTCCGGTTGAACCGGCAAATGCCATATCACCAAATTTGACGGTGTTCAGGAGCGTCACATAATCAAATGTTCCGACTCCTGTCGCCTGGGCATGAAGGAAATACAAACTGATGATGGCGACCAACATCAGCAGACTGCCTAAAGCCGTGTAAATAAAAAACTTGATGGCTGAATAAATTCGGTTTTCGCCTCCCCAGATGCCAATCAGGAAAAACATCGGAACGAGCGAAGCTTCAAAAAAGAGATAGAAAACTAACAGGTCAAGTGAAACAAAAACGCCAATCATCGCACTCTCCAGCAGAAGCAGAAAAACATAAAAAGCGGTATGACGTTTTTCGACCGCATTCCAGGTTGAAAGAACCGAAATCGGCATGATGAAGGTCGTTAAAATTACCAGCCAAAAACTCAAACCGTCCACCCCAAGATGATAATTGGTGTTAATTGCCTCGATCCACGGTTGGTTGACCTCAAAACTAAAGCCGTTTGATGAAACCTTTGAACCGCCGAAAAGCAAAAGCGAAAAAAGGAAATTGACGATGGTAAAACCAAGCGTGACCCATTTCAAATCGCTGTCGCGTTTCCAAAATATCCCGTGAAAGAGAGTCAGAAACGCACCGAGAACGGGTAACAATATCAAAATCGTTAAAAGATTGTCTGTAATAAAATTCATATTAACTATCGCCACGGCGGACAATAATTTATACCATTATCATTGCCCCTGAAAACTAAAATTTCAAAACCACCAGCCGGATTATTGTTCATCGTCAATGACATCAAAAAAATTGTTCAACGATTCTAGTCGGCACTCAAAAACTGTTTAACCGATAAGTTTTAGCCCGTAATAAATAAAATAACCAAGGACAACTAACGCTCCCAGCAAAATAAAGGCGGCATAGCTCCGGACAAAGCCGACTTGAATGCTTCGGGCCATTGAGCCCAAAGTAGTTACCATTTGACCGATGCCGTGAATAATCCCGTCAATGACGCCTAAATCAAAGCCCTTCCACAAACCATTGCGCGAAAAACTGGTAATCGGATCTACGATATAACCATTGTAAAATTCATCAAGCCGCCATTTTTGCTCCAAAATCTTGGGCATTTTCCTCAGCGGATCTTTTTGGAAAACAAACCAGCCGATTCCCATTCCGAAAAGGGCGACGACCACTGACAGGGCGGCTAGCACTCTTTCTTTAAAAATGACCTCAGGTGAATGTGTTTTGTGTTCGGTTGCTGTTGCTGTTTTGGTCTCGGATTTCGTTTCAGAATGAGACCCATCTTTTTTCGCGTCTTTGGCAATAACCGGTTCGAGTGTCTGTTCAAAAAAATTGACCTCGCCCATCCCGACCAAAGAGCTCATAGCATACGGAACCCCAATCAAGCCGCCGACGGTCGAAAGAAATGCCAAAACAATCAATGGAAATGTCATTACCCACGGAGATTCGTGTGGTTTGAAATCATGCGGCAAGGCATGATGATGCTCATCTTCATCCTCATCCGCGTGCTGAGTCTGATCATCGTGACCATGTTCAATATAGGCGTGAACATCCGCCTCTTCGTGAAATCTTTCTTTACCCCAAAATGTCATGACCATCATTCGGGTCATATAAATTGCGGTCAAAATGGCCGTGATAACTGCGACGACCCACAAGATTTCATTTCCCGGAAATTGACCGGCCGGAAAATAACTATCAGCTGCAAATGTTTTATATAAAATTTCGTCTTTTGAGAAAAATCCGGCAAAAATCGGGATTCCGGCGATAGCCAGCCAACCCGTGACCATGGTTGCAAAGGTAATCGGCATATACTTTTTCAAGTTGCCCATTTTCCGCATATCTTGTTCGTGATGCATGCCATGAATGACGGAACCCGAACCGAGGAAGAGCAAGGCTTTGAAAAAAGCGTGGGTCATGACATGAAAAATCGCCACCGTGAAGGCGCCGACACCGGCTGCCAAAAACATAAAACCGAGTTGGGAGACGGTCGAATACGCCAAAACTTTCTTAATATCATTTTGGGCAATCGCAATTGTCGCGGCAAAAATTGCGGTCGCTGCTCCGATTACCGCAATGATCCACATCGCCGTCGGCGCAAACTGATAAATGGCGTTGGCTCGGACAACCAGATAAACACCGGCAGTGACCATCGTCGCCGCGTGAATCAGGGCCGAAACCGGAGTCGGACCGGCCATAGCGTCCGGCAACCAGGTCAAAAGCGGGATTTGTGCCGATTTTCCGGTCGCGCCAATAAATAATAGAAAACCGACCGTGGTTAGCCCACCGGCTAAAATCGCACCCCAGGTAAAAGGTTCAGCCGACATATTGGCGGTCACAAAACTGAAAACGCTCTGGACTTCGGTCCCGTCCACCGTTTTATCAAAAAATGAAATAGAACCGGTGAGCGTGAAAATCAGAAAGATCCCCATCAGAACGCCCCAATCACCGATCCGATTCATGACAAACGCTTTTTTAGCGGCTGTCCGGGCTTCGTCTTTTTTGATGTAATATCCGATCAGAAGATATGAGCAGAGTCCCACTCCCTCCCACCCGACGAACATCAGCAGAAAATTATCTGCGAGGACGAGCGTCAGCATCGAGAACATAAAAAGGTTAAGATAGGCGAAAAAGCGGTAAAAACCGGGATCACCTTTCATATAACCGGTGGCAAAAATATGAATCAGTAAACCGACAAAAGTGATGAAACAGGCGTAAATTCCCGACAGCCGATCCATCCCGAGCCCGAAATCTGCCCGGAAATTTCCGACTTGAATCCAGGTCCATAAATGATCGAGGACAGGTTTTTCGATAAATAATGCGCCGCCATTTGCCACAAAAGCGAGGTAAAATGCCAGAATACACGAAACCGCAATTGTTCCGCAGGCCAAGACGCCGCTAAAAAGTTCGTTTTTGAGCTTACCGCCGACCAGCCAGTTGATAACTGCGCCAAGCAACGGGGCAAAAATTATTAGACTTAAAAGATTGTTTTCAGTCATTATTTTCTAGTGAAATGAAAATAGTGAATAGTGAATAACTAAATGCGAACCATTTATTATTCACCACCTACGATTTACTAATTCTTCAAAATACTCGCGTCGTCCACGTCAACCGAAATTTTGTTACGGAAAAACGAGATAAAAATTCCAAGTCCGATGGCCGCTTCAGCCGCCGCCACTGCCATCACCATAAAGACAAAAAGTTGTCCGGTGACATCCCCGTAATACCGGGCAAATGCCACAAAGGTTAAATTGACGGCATTGAGCATCAATTCGATACACATAAACATCCCAATCGCATTGCGCTTATAAATGACGCCAACTGCTCCAATCGTGAACAGGATGCCTGAAAGCCCTAAATATGTTGCTAAATTCGGTTCCATAAGTTTGCTAATTGTTAATTGTTAATTGTTAATTGTTAATTGAGTGAAAACTAATTCATAAATTAACCATTGATAATTAACCATTAACCATTAATATTCGTTTCGTTCTTGAAATGCTTCAAAATCTTCTTTGGCTTTGACTAATTCGATATGTGGCTGGTCAAATCGGCGGGACAAAATAACCGCACCGACAATGGCCATCAATAACAAAATTCCGACAATTTCAACCGGCAAAAGATACTCGGTGTACATCGCCGTGCCGATGCTCATAGTCATCCCCGCTTCGCTTTTTTCGACCGGTTGGTTTGGCGTTTTGCTGACCGCATAAAAGATAAAAAATGTCTGTGCCAAGAGGGTCAACCCCAAAACTGCTCCGACTGGGTAAAGATAGCGCAAATTATTGAGCGGTCGGTCATCGTCCAAATTCAAAAGCATGATGACAAAGACGACTAAAACCATAATCGCGCCCGCATAAACCAAAATTTGGACGGCGGCGATAAACGGTGCGGCCAGTGTGATGTAAATACAAGCCAGCGAAATAAAGACCCCAACCAATGACATTGCGCTATACAGCGGATTTTTGTGATAGACCAGCGAAATCGCACAGGCAATGGCTAATCCGGCAAATAAAAAGAAAAATAAAGAAACAGGTGATTCCATTTTAGTAAATCAATTTTGGTTTAACTCCAACCCATGACATTCCAGACCCAAACGGCGACAATCGTTAAAACGACATTTCCAATCGCCACGGGAAGCAAAAATTTCCAACCGAAATTCATCAATTGGTCAAAGCGGAAACGCGGCAACGTCGCGCGAATCCAAATGTATAAGAACAAAAATGCAAAAATCTTAAGAAAAAAGGCCCCGATACTGACTACCGCGTAGGGAATCGTGCCGAAATCAAAAATATGAGTCAAACCCGGGACATACCAACCGCCCAGGAAAAGTGTCACACACATCACCGACACGGTGAACATATTGACGTATTCGGCCATAAAGAATAAAGCAAATTTTAAGGCGGAATATTCAGTATGAAAACCTGCGACAAGTTCGGTTTCGGCTTCGGGCAGATCAAACGGAACGCGATTTGTCTCAGCAAATGCGGCGATCAAAAAGACCATAAAGCCAATAAATTGGGGGATGATAAACCAGCGATACGGTGAATTCATCTGGGCCTGAATAATCCCATTCAGGTTCAACGTTCCGGCGAGCATCACTACCCCGAGCACAGAAGCACCCATCGCTAGTTCGTAAGAAATCATTTGAGCCGATGAGCGTAATCCGCCCATCAAACTATATTTCGAGTTCGATGACCAACCCGCCAGCGCGATTCCAAAAACTCCGACCGAGGTTATTCCCAGAACAAACAAGACACCGACATCAATTTGAGCCAGCGTGAGCGGGAGTTGTTTAATTCCTTCGCCCAATCCAAACGGCAAAAAATTCCAATCAATGCTGGTAATCGGCGGCCCAAATGGATAAATCGCCATCGGAATCAAAGCACAGGTCACAGCAATGATCGGGGCCAGATAAAAAACAAATTTAGTTGCTTTATCCGGGGCCAAATCTTCTTTTAAGATAAATTTCAAAAGGTCAGCAAAGGGCTGTAAAATACCCCACGGTCCAACCCGATTCGGTCCGATTCGCCCCTGCATCCAGCCTAAAATCTTACGTTCGGCTAAAACTGTGTAGGCGACAACGCCCATCACCGCTCCAAAAGCAATCGTGGCCCCACCAAAAAGGACGACTATCGGAAAAATTGTTTTGATAACTTGTTCCATTTTTTAACTTGCGGCTAATGCCGATAAAAAAATATGATTACCTTTTGCAAGCTAATTTAATTATCTTGCAAATCTCTTGAAGAATTCTCTTATTTTACTACCTAATTCGACAAGAAAAGAATTTGAAAACTGTTTATTTTCTTTTTCAATTTCTAAACGTTTAATTTCTGAAATTTCCGACCTAATTAAATGAGATGCCTCTTGAAAAGGCAAGTGAGTGTATTTTGCGACAATATCTATATGCTTACCACAAAAATACCACTCTCCCGCAGGGCAATCACCCGGAAATCGAAATTCTTCTAAAGAAGTATTATAAGCAATTTCTTTTGGGTCTATGACCTTGAATTGAAGGTGGCAGCCTCCTCCATTTACAAAATCATTTACTCCACATATTTTACAACGGGGTTCTTGCATTTAAGCTAACCAACAGCTACAGATTTTTCTCCCAAATCAAACTGCTTTAAGGGCGAAACGTGCAAATCTCCGGGTTTCGGATTTCCGTTTGCCAAAAGTAAAAACTGCGGCGTTTTACTGGTCATGGTTGTCAAACGATGCAATTTATGTCCGATGTGCGGAGTTTTAGGGTTCTTGTTTTCATCATTCGACATCGCCGCCACCCGTTCTTTGACGTTATTTGTGACCTCAGTCAAATCCTTTGTGCCATGAATCGTGTATTTGGCCTGAACCGGGTTCGATTCATCCTTCAAAGCCGGATACCGCAAGCCTTCATAGGCCGACACTTCATCCGCGATGGCTTTGAAGACCGCCGAAGCCGACCTTTGATAACCAAAATCAACGCCCAATTCTTTGGCTATCAGATCCGCGATCATCCAATCGGGTTTTGACTGATTGACCAGTTCAATAGCCTGCCGCACGCGTTGGACATTACCCGCATTGTTGGTAAAGGTTCCGTCCATTTCGGCAAAACTGGCTGCCGGCAAGATAACGTCGGCGTGAGCGGTCGTTTCGGTTTCAAACAACTCCTGAACCACCACAAAATCTTTATTTTCCAGGTCTTTGGCGTTTTGCAAACTACCGCCGATAATCAAAGTTTTAGATTCTTTCAAAACTTCGGCCAGTGATTTGCGTCCCGGCATGACATCATTTGCCCCGACTGAATTGTTGTAAAGCGGCAACGGATGAAATAAAACCCGGCAAGTTTTTGAAGCAAATTTTTCAGCTGAATTTGCTAAAAGCACCTGCGATTCTAAACTCAAATCTCCGCCGAACATGATGATGAAATCACCTTCAGTGGCGGAAATTGTCTCGCGCAGATTTTCTAATTCATTTTTATCAACCCCAAGTTTTTTGGCGGACGTTTTATCATTCTTTTTATCTAACAGTGACAAAACAAAAGCATCATAACTGCCCTGGTTAATATGAACAAACTGGGTCGCGGATTTAGTCAGATTTATCGGGGTTTCATTGACGATGATCAACTTTGCCTTCCCGTTTCTGACTGCCTGACGCATTTGCTTGGCCGTGTAGCTCTGTTCTTCTTCGGGTTCGCCACCGATCAGCAAAATTGTTTTTGCCGGGATACCGCTGCATGAGCAAAAGCATGTCCTGCAG
>JANOEF010000141.1:0-11841 GCA_031413075.1 Acidobacteriota bacterium
GGAAAAGAAAAAGAGGTGACAGCCTTTCTAGCCATCACTCGAAACGGTTTTAGCTGCGGCGTCTGGAGCCCTTCCACCGGACTCTTTAGCGAATATGCATTTCTGTCTCCGAAAGAAATCAAGGGCGGGGCAACTCAAAAGAAACGACCTTTGGCTCAACCTAATTCTGAGGCAGCTGAAGATGAAGAGCGCCGGTATCAGCAGGAGCGTTTAGAGTCATATATTAAACATGCTTTTGAACAGCTTTTCTTGCAGCTTTCACCGGAAAAACTGGAGCAATTACAACTTTCAACTTATTCCCAGATGGTTTGGGCGGGCGAACTCGGTCTGATTGAGCAGATTACCCCGATTGCGGCTGAATATTCCAGCCGCACGGGTTTAGAAATTATTCAAATCCCGGTGCCGTTCGATGAAGCGGTGGCCGGCGGATTGCTGTTGGGTTCTTTTACCTTCGGCAATGACAGACTGTTAGGAGCCGAAATGGTGCCGCCGGTCAATCTGGCCCGCGATATTATGGCTCTGGCTGATAAAGAAGAAGTGGAGCGCTCGGAAAAAGAAGAGTTGCTGATTCAGAAAAAGAAGAATCAGGCGGTTTTCAAATTTTTTGCCGCACCGGTGCTGACCGCGGCAGTGCTGTTGGCGATGGTCGCTAATATTGTCAGAAACCAGACCGTAACGCTGTGGCGCGACATCAGCGCAGAAGCCAAAACCCAAGAGTTAAAACCGGCTTTAGATCGGCGTAAATCGTATGAGGCCAATCTGAAGTGGTATCAGGAATTTGTGAAACAGGTGAGTGCCATCCGCCGGCAGCAACCGGTTGGAATAAATCTGTTGTATGAACTGAACTCCAATTACCCGTTTAATGTGGATGAATCGTTTTATGTTTCAGATTTGAAATTACAGCCGAATGCCGGAGTCGAAATTAAGGGGCTGGCGCGTAATAAAGATGCCATTACTTCGTTTTTGCGATCATTGGAATTTGCCGGCGGGTCAGGGAGCGGAACGCGCCTCTTTAGTAATTTGACTTATGAAGTGCAGGAAAGCGTGGCTAATCAGGGAACTCCAACCGGACAGTCCAATATTCCGGCGTTGGCCGGCTCTACCCTGACAACCAAAAGTGCGCCGGGAGTTATTGCCTGGAGTATCAAGGGCAATTATCTGCCGATGGCTGAATTTGTGCCGCCGGATCCGACTAAGAAGCCGCCCGCCCAGCCGCCCGGAACTGCTCCGGGGCAAACGCCGCCCGCAACTGTTCCCGGTCAAACGCCGCCGGTAGCTGTTCCGAAGGTGTCGCCTTAAGAATTGCGTGTTAGTCAAGAGAGAAAAGTTATGAAAAATAAAAAACAAGGTTCACCCAATTCAATTAGTGAGAAAATAGCGCATTTCACCACCAAGAACGGCTCGCTGGTCACGATTGGTTTGATGGGGGCTCTTTCTTTCGGACTTGGTTATTTGATCTACAGCTATTTATTGAGCGATTGGGCGGAATCTGCCCGCGTTTATCGAGATCAGGTGATAAAAAAAGAGCTGGAAAATAAAAAAACGGAAAAAATGGTCGAGGGCGAACCGGAATTTCTCGGACAATTCAAAAAAGTCGTTGACCTCTATAAAGAAGCTAAACCGCTCTTGCCCGAAGAAACCGAAATTTCTGACGTTTTAGGCCAGGTCGAGGCGGCCGCCAAACGGAACGGCGTCACCCTGACCGGACTATTGGCCGTCAAAGATTCGATTAAATCGCCGAAAGCGGAAAAATTATACGAGCGCGAAATCCCGGCCTTGGTGACGGGAAGCTATCCGCAGGTAGTTCGCTTTTTTACCGATGTTTCGCGGATGTCGCGCATTTTGGTCGTCCGTGACTTTTCGGTTGTTTCCTTAAAAGATAATGTTTCCGCGGGATTTACGCTGGTTGCTTACCACGCCCCGCCGCCGGCGGAAATGCCCGCCGTTCCGGCTAGCCTGGCAGCTAATCAGCCCCAGGAGGTAGCAAAATGATGGCTATTAATTCAACTTCATCTGCGAGTTTGGGTTTGAGAGACGGTGTTACTTTCAAGTTGATAACCCTTTTTATCGGCACATTTTTGGCCGTTTTCATCGGCTCCTGGGTGGTTAATGCCTTTACCTCGCTACTGGAGAGTCGCGGAGTCGAGTCAGAATTACAAAACCAGCCGGAGCTTATTGTGATTGACCCTAAAATTCAGAGCAATCTGGCGAAAGTGATGGCTTTCGATGCCATTCCGACGTCCGCTGAAATAAAAGACCCGTTCAACGACTCAAGCGGTATCAGTAACAACGGACAACCGACAACGGCCGGCAGCACCCGCACCACCACGCAACCGGCGGCCAAAACTGCGACGACTGCCGCTAACCCGGCTAAGAAAACAACTTCGAACCCGCAGGCTGCAAAAACTAATAATGGCGGAACCGCGACCGATCCGAAAAAGGAGGTCGTTATCGAAGATACGCTGACCCGAATTATAAGACGGGATGAAAGAATCAGAGCGGGACAAGAAGTTGGGGCTGAATCGGCTGTTTTTGCCATTGACGATTTGCTGCCGGTCGGGGTTGTGAGCGGCGGTAACGGAGCCGATGAAATAATGTTTTATTCACAATCGGCGGATCGGACTTTTAGCTATCCGGTCGGAGCTCAGTTTTATGACGGTTGGCTGACCGAAATAAAAGCCGAGGGAGCTGTTTTTAGCTTCAATGATCAATATCGCACCGTGAAGCTTAAGTCCTGGGCACGAGCCATTAAATCAAAATCAGGCAGCGCAATTTCAGGAGGTATGACTTCCCAGGATTAGACAAAAGGGGGGCAATATTTAAAACCATGAAAAAAACTATTTTCTTAACTATCGCACTATTTATCCCGCTCAGCATTTTCGGGCAGATTCCTTCGACAACTCAGAATCAAACGGCTCTGGCTGAACCAAGCGCAGTAACGACTCAAACCAATGACCGCTCCATCGAAGATCAATCCGTTGCGCGGCTGGCATTGATTGAATCCATTGCCCGAAGTTTGAAATTTTCAGATCCCAAAATGGCATTTAAGCTGGTTCCGGGTAATGCCGTCGAGGCTGAGGAAATTACTTTGATTTTGCGCCGTGCCGTCAGCGAGAGTCCCGATTTAACCCAGGAACTCAACTTCTGTAACAAGAATTTTGATGGTGGATTGATCGGTTTTAACCAAACGGCCGAACTGGCACTGGATGATTTGCTCTATCAAATTCACAATCGGTTTGGAATTAACTTTTTAATGGGGTCGAATATTGCCAATTTACCGATCAATATCCGGTCGGGAAAACTGCCCTGGTCAACGCTTTTGCGGTCTCAGCTATTTCTTTCGGGCATCCGGGCGACCTGTATCGGTGATAAGACGATTCAACTGATAAAAAATGCCGATCTTCAAGGGTTACAGGATAATCAAGAGGTCACGACCAAATTTATCAAACTCAAATTTCTCCAACCGACCACCGGAGGAAATGTAGATCTGGCCGGACGAAGTTCCGGGCAAGGTGGTGGCGGCGGCCAAGGCGGCCAGGGTTGTCAGGGCGGAGGTGCACAGGGCGGAGGTGCACAGGGCGGTGGCGGCCAAACGGGCGGGTGCGGAAATTTTGAAAAACTTCTCGTTGAGATTCAAAAAATTCTTGGAATTTCATCCGGGTCAGGCGGCGGGATAGGCGGCGGCAGCAGTCAAAGTACCACTGAGCCGAAAAAGTCGAATCGCTCAGTTTCACAAATTCCGGGACGAAATATTTTAGTAGTCAGGGCCAGCGAAGAAGAATTAGAACTGATTAACCAGATTATTTCACGGGCTGACCGGGCTCCGTTTCAGGTGGTTATCAAAGGTTTGGTTTATACCGCTAACGAGAACCGTTTGAGAGATATTGGTGTCCAGATGTCAGCGGTTGTCGGAACCGGAGATTTAAGTAGTTTGGGTGGAGTGACGAGTCAGCCGAGTACCACTTCAACCACTACCACTGGTTCATCTGGCCAGACTGTCCCGGGCGGCGTCCGGACTTTGGGGCCGGGGTTTGCCCAACCGGCCTCGGGTGGGTCAGTTTTTGGTTTTTCGGCCATTGTCGGAACGGCCCAGTTTTCGGCGCAAGCCATCGCTCTTGAACAAAATGGCGTTATTTCTGTGAAAAATCGTCCTTTCGCCGTGGTTCTCGACGGAGATCCGACCGCTCTGGACGTTGGGCGTTCGATTCCGATCTTAACTTTTGGCAGTAGTGTCAACGGTGGTCAATCGGGTAACCTCGAAATTCTTAAAGCTTCAAATGTGCTTTCGGTTACTCCGCATGTCATTGACGATGACAACGGAAATCCGGTTGCGGTTAATTTGGAATTACAAATCGAATCTAATGAGGTAGATACGGCTGTTGTCAGTCAGGGAATTCCATCCATTAATCGGCGATCAATTCAGTCTAGGTTGATACTTAATCAGGATAAAACCGTGATTTTAGGTGGTTTTACAATTGATTCGGATAGCAAAACTGTCACCAAAACTCCGGGATTAGGAGATATTCCGATTTTAGGAGAGTTGTTTAAGCGAAGGGTGAACACAAAGCAGGTGAGCCGTTTGTATTTTGCAATTTCGGTTGAAGTGATTCCTTACGGTTCGGTGATTGAACCGGTTAAAGTTCCGGGGGCGACGACGGATGTCCCGACGATTGCGCCCGAAATGCTGAAACCGTTAGGAAAAGGGGTTGAAACGAGTGCAAACCCGGGCAGAACCAATTCATCCGGTCAAACGGTGACAGCGGCCAAACCGAATGAAAAAGAGAAAAAACCGTAGATGGAGAAAAGATGTTGTATCTCACTGGCCAAGTCGGGTCCTGGAAAGGGAAAATTACGAACTGGTTGGCAAAGCTCGGGTCGGGGAATAGTAGTATGTCATTAAGTATCTACAATAAAAATGATAGTGGAACTCGCGACGGTGATGAAAACGTAGAGATTCAAATGAACCTCAGCGAAAACGGAAACCGAAACAGCGATCTGAATCAGACTCTCGAAGAGGCCATCGAAAGTGCGGTTGATTTTATCATTTTGCCGAAAGAGGATGCAGCTAAGGAACTGCCCGAAGCTTCTGCTACTACATCGGAAGAGCCTGTTTCACTGGCGGTCAGAGACCGGCTGGAAAAGAAAATAAATAGTGAAAATCTCCAGCAGTTTACGCAATATCTCATTAAAAGTGCCGCTATTCGCTATCAGGCGATAATTTTTGATTATTGGGTTGATAGTTATAAATCGCCGCATTTTGAAGTCGGGATCGTCAATATCCGAAGCGGTGACCATCGTAACGGAATAGTTCGGGCGCTCAATGTGAGTCCGTTTGATGTCAAATTTGTCCCGCTCGATGAGGCTTTTTTCGAATTTCTGTTCGAAAGTATTTACAGTCACCAATCACAATCGCAAGTGCTCGAATACGAGCAAAAGAAACAGGCGCAAAAGACGAAAAATTGGGGTGACGGTAATCGCATCTTGAGTGCCGAAGAGGCAATCACGGCCCAACTCTCATCGGAAGCGGATTTTGAAAACGAGTTCGAAGAATGGATCGATCTTACTAATAAAGAGGAATATGAGCGGAATATTAAGCGAAGCGAAGCCGAATTAACCACGCAGGAATTTATTCGCCTGATCCTGATGGAATTTTTGCGTTCGGGTTCGAGTGATATGCACCTCGAAGCCGGACAACCGACCGGGCGAATCCGTCTGCGATACGACGGCGAACTGTTCACCCGTTGGGACAACATTCCATTTATTAAGGTCAAACAGCTCTGTATGGGGCTGGCGGAAACTTCGGGCAAAGACGCGGCCCAGATGAAGTTTAAGGATATTGACTCGACCGTTAAAGTCCGCGCCTTGCGTGATGGACAACCGGCCGATGTAGAATTAAGATTTGTTTCGCAGCCGACGCTTTATTCGCCTTCGATTGTGTTGCGGTCACAGCTTAAACCGATTCGCGACATTGATCAAATTGGTTTTCTGCCGCAGCAGATCACTGAACTGAAAGCGGCTCATTCGCAGAAAAGAGGAATTCTGTGCGTGACCGGGGCGACCGGTTCCGGTAAAACCAATACTCTTGAGGCTATTTATGCCGCGCTCGAAGAACCGGACACTTTAAAGATCATCGAAATCGGAGAACCGATCGAGATTCGTTCCCCCGGTCGAACGCAGATGAGCCTCCGGCCCAATACCCCGTTTAACTGGTGGGATGCTTTTTATTCTTGCTTAAGAGCCGACCCTGATGTGATCGGAATCGGAGAACTCCGTTCAGCCGAACATACGGCTTTAGCCATCAATGCCGCTTTAACCGGACATTTGGTGCTCTCTACCTTTCACGCGGCGAGTGTCGAAGATACTCTTTCGCGAATGTTTCAGATGGGCATCCCGAGAGAGAATCTTTCGACCGGGATCAATTTGATACTGGCCCAGGCCCTGGTCAGAAGGTTGTGTGAAAAATGCAAGATAGTTGATCTGAATCCGCGGGATGTTTATGAGAAAGAAGTGTATAAAAGTGTCGGTTGTCCCGAATGTTTTGATAAAGGAACCCGGGGGCGAACCGCGATAGCCGAAATGCTGTATTTTAACGAAGAGGTCAAAGGCTGGATTCAGGACCGAAATCTCTCGGCTCGTGACGTGACCATCAAAGCGATGACTGCCGGCTATCTGGTTCCGATGAAAACCGTGGCTCGGGAAAAAATTCTCTCCGGGATTACTTCGGAGTTAGAGGTGACGGCGGTGCTCGGATTAGTCGAAGGAAAACGACAATATGAACAAAGTTCATCATATTCAGGCCCGGTCGAATCAATCCCGATCATGCCGGACGAAAATGTGATCGAGGGCGAAATTGTCGGGTAGATTTAGCAGTGAGCGGTGAGCGGTGAGCGGTGAGCGGTGAGCGGTGAGCGGTGAGCGGTGAGCGGTGAGCGGTGAGCAGTGAGCGGTGAGCAGTGAGCAGATAGTTAAACGCTTATTCAAGTTAAGTTTAACAACTTTCTTTGGCATAATTGCTAATGGTAAATGGTCTTTACGGCTCACGAAGAAACAAAAGACGAACCGAAAAGATAATCAAAGAATTACAGGAAAGCGAAAAATGCGATTAGTTGAGCGACATAAAATAAGTAAAAATCATCACTTGTTCAAAGAGTTGGAACGAGTCAGTTTTTTGTCGAAAAATCTTTATAATGCAGGGCTTTATGAAGCCAGACAATCGTTTTTTTCAAACGAAGAGAGTTATAAAAATTACTCTGAATTGCAAAAACAATTTCAAGATAACCATCAAATTGATTATCGAAGTTTACCGAGCAAAGTTTCTCAGCACGTTCTAAAACAGGTGGATAAGGACTTTAAGTCATTCTTTGAAGCAACTCAAAGTTATCAAAAAGATCCAGACAAGTTTTTAGGAAAACCGAAAATCCCGAAATATAAAGACAAAATAGAAGGACGAAATTTGTTAGTTTATACGATCCAGGCAATTTCAAAAGTGGAATTGAGAAAAGGAAAAATCAAACTGTCAAAGACGGAAATTGAGTTTCGGACAAAAGTAAAATCGGAGCAAATTCAACAAGTTAGAATTGTGCCGAGAAAAGAAAGTTATGTCATCGAAGTGGTGTATAAAAAGAGCGAAAAGGAGAAAAAAGAGGATAATTTTAGATATGCCGGAATAGACATCGGAGTCAATAATTTGGCAGTTATAGTCACAAATACAGGTGATAGTCCATTGATCATAAACGGAAAGCCGTTAAAATCAATGAATCATTATTACAACCAAAAGAAAGCCCGATTACAAAGTCAAAGTAAGTTGGCAAAAAGTCGCCGGACAGAAAAGTTGACAAGTAAAAGAAACAACAAAATAGAAGATTATTTGCACAAAGCAAGCCGCGAAATAACCAATCAAATAGTTTCACAACAAATCACGAAAGTAGTGATCGGAAAGAATAATTTCTGGAAACAAGAGGTCAGTCACGGAAAGCGAAATAATCAGAATTTTGTCAACATTCCACACGCCGAATTTATCAATAAAATCAAATATAAGTGTGAGTTAGAAGGAATCGAAGTAATCTTGCAAGAAGAAAGTTACACCTCAAAATGTAGTTTCTTAGACCATGAGCCAATCAAAAAACAAGAGAAATACTGCGGAACAAGAATCAAGCGAGGATTATTCAAAGCATCAGACGGACGGAAAATCAACGCTGACGCAAACGGAGCAGGAAATATCTTGAGAAAAGCAATCCCTCACGCTTTTACAGCCGAAGGGATACAGGGCGTGGTAGTTCGCCCGCTAAGGCTTGCCTTATAAAGTTATTTTGTTATTGATATATTTGATAATAAAATTTCTAACTATTAGATAACGAAGAAATACTTGAGTAAATTCGTTTTTCTTCATTTTTAATTTTTAATTTTTAACTTTTAACTTTTAATTTTTAATTTTTAATTTTTTAGTCTTTGGAGAGTGATAGTAATGAAAGAAGTCAATTCCCCATTTAACGTTTCCGGAAACGGATCTGCAACGACCAGAGTGCAGCCCATCAATACATCGCATCGGACGGTTCCGAATATCAACACCAAAAGTGCACCGGTGACATCGAGAGCGGAGTTAATTGAAAGCACTTCTGATTTGGGCCCGTCGGAAAACGGCTTTAATTATACCGGCGTTGATTCTCTCGGTGAATCGGTTAAAGGATTTGTCCAGACGACCGAGCCGCAACTGGCGGCTAAAGAACTGGAGCGGGCCGGAGTTCGGGTTTATTCGATCAGTGAAAAGAGAGGCAACCGCCAAAAGAATCGCCGTCCGACCAGTATTGAAATGGCAACCCTCGCCGAGCAGTTCGGAGATTTGATGGAGGTCGGCGAAAGTCCGACTCAGGTGTGCCGGCTTTTATCGCATGCCCAGACCAATAAAGTTCTCTCGACCGCGTTGATCAATGCGGGCGAGTTGGTCATGAACGGTCGGAGCCTGTCGGAGGCTTTTGCCGAGCAAAAAGACAACAAAGGTGAGCCGCTGTTCCCCGTGACCTTTATCTGCGCCCTCAGAATCGGCGAAGAAATCGGAACCGCGGCCGATGCCGAAACCGGCAAAAATCGGAGTGCATTTCTGCTGACTCTGAAACGATATGCCGAGGGAGAAAAAAAATCGGAAGCGATCCGGTCGAGTATTCGTTCGGCTCTGATGTATCCGATCGCGGTCGTCTCGTTTTGTATTGTCGCGGTCGGAATCGTCGAGTATTTTGTGATGCCGAAAATGGTCGAGCTTTATTCTTCGTTGCTGACCGGCGAAGACGCCCAATTGCCCTATATTACCCAGATCATGATTCTGGGTTCCGACTTTTTGACCAGCTGGTATGGAATCGTCTTTATGCTGGCGGTGCTGATCGGGGCAATTTTCCTTTTCCGTTGGTCCAAAACGAAAGAGGGCAATGACAGATTGATGGTGATGTCGCTTCGATTGCCGATTTTCGGTTCATTTTTCAGACATTATTTCGCGGCTCAAACGCTTCGAACGCTGGCGATGCTCTCAGCCGGCATCCCTTCGATGACCGAACGCTTTTTGGTCGCTGCGGAAACCACTACTAATCCCGAATATAAACAGATGCTCCGGCACGTTCGCCATCGTTTTATTACCGAATCAACCGATTTGCATAAACTTTTTGTGCCGTATCCGTTTTTGATGGGCAAAGAGTTTGCCGGGGTTTTGATGACCTTTGAAAAGACGGCAGATATGCAAAACACTTTTCATAATTATGCTAAAGTGGTAGAAACCCGGGCCGAACGCGAACTTGAAAGGGTTCTCTTTATCCTTCAGAATTTCGCCATCATTCCGGTCGGTCTTTTTGTCGGCTTTATCGTCGCGGCCCTCTATAGCCCGATGTTTGAATTGGCGGGAAGAATCGGAAAGTAGTAAAATGAAGGTGGTTAGTCGGTCTGTGTTTTGATAAGGGCGGTGGAGTCTGGATCGTCATATTAATTTAGATTTTGCAATGGTTTAATAAGGAAGAAAAGGTAATGAAAAGCAATCCGAACAAATTTCAAACTGAGCACGGTTTTTCCCTGATAGAGATTTTGATTGTCATCACGATCATTGTCATTGTCTCAGCCTTGGCGGTTATGGAATATCGTTCGTCCAATGCACGGTTTAAACGAATAAATATTGCTACTGAACTCAAAGTGTCATTTGAGCGGGCACGTTTTGATTCGATTAAACGAAGAGCGGAAGCCGCTGATACACAGGCCAAAGTTCTAGTTGCTGAAACGGCGATTACGTTATCTACCGACAATAACTTAGATGGTGTCATCAATGGTGCCGGGGATAGTCCGGAGATCAATTTTGCAGCTCAAAATATTACCATCAGCAAATATGAAAATGCCACCGTACTTCCGGTCATAGTTTATTTTAATCAGCGCGGTGAGGTAACTGCGATTGATGCCAATAATGCCACGGTTAACCCTGTTTTTTTGGTTTGTAACTCGCCCTTTACGACTGTCAACAGCAGCAATTGCAATGTTGTGTTGATTACTCCGACGGGGACGGTGAACATGTTGACCGGAGGCTCTACTCCGCCGGGGTTTGCCGCACCTGCTATTACTTCGATCCCTCCAACCGATTACATTAATACCTTTGTTTCGCTTTTTACCGGAACTCCGGTGCCGACGCCCTCACCAAGCGTGACGCCGACACCTGATCCAAGCGTGACGCCGACACCTGATCCGAGCGCGACGCCAACACCTGATCCAAGTGTGACCCCAACACCTGATCCGAGTGTGACGCCGACCCCAACGCCGACTGCAACACAGACGCCGACCCCAACGCCGACCCCAACGCCACCCCCGACGCCGACCCCGACAATTAGTCCGACTCCAGTCCCGGTGTGTTCAGCGACTGCTCCGGCTTCGGTGGTTTTTGCCAAGAATGGCAGTCCCAAAACAATTACAGTAAATTATACCAACGCCGTAAGCACCACATTTACCATGACTAAAACAGGTTTTATTACTAGCGTTTCGCCGACCAGCGTCACGAATCTGGCGAGCTCGGGTAGTTTCTCTATCAGCGTTGTTTATCCGAACGGAACTCAAAGCGGAACCAGTACAGTTGTTATTTCGGGATGCGGCACACCGCAAACTGTAAATGTGACTGTCAATTAATTTAGGAGTTAAAGAACTATGACAACTCAAACATCAAAAAACAACAGAATTAACCTTTCAAGTTATAGTGCTGAGTCGGGAGAGTCTGAGGCGAAGTTTAGTTTTAATAATGTATTAGGTTTTACTGTGGTTGAAGTGATTATTGCGATGTCAATCATGATAATTTTGTGTGTTGGTACGCTGTCGGTCTTCAGTTTTGTAGTCAAACTAAATCAAGGAAATAACTTGCGCTCGCAAGCCCTGACCGTACTTCAGGCGGAAGCCGAACTTTATCGTAGTTACAAATTTGTGCCTAGTGCCGGGCTATCGGCGATTGAAATTCAAGCCGGAACAAAAGCTCAGAAAACGGCAACCAGTAAAGATGGGACTCAATTTTACATTGATGTGACAATCGAAAATAAGGCCTTTGTTCCTTCTACTTCGGTTCTCGAAGCCGACTGTGTTTTCAAAGAAATCAGGGTTGTCGCAACCCCGGTTAATCCGAAACCGGGTTGGTTGGCGGATCTCAAAACGAATTTAACCATTCAGCGGGTTCGATCAAATTAGGATGAGGTAAGACGATGAGTAAAAAGATTTTGTCTAATGATTTTAGTTCCCGTCAGAAACAGATTGCCGGGTATTCGTTAATTGAATTGATTGTGGCCTTGACGTTGACGCTCATCATTTTGGGAGTAGCCATCGGAGCGTTTACCCAAGCCT
>JANOEF010000142.1:0-2123 GCA_031413075.1 Acidobacteriota bacterium
TCCCGTTTTTCGCTCGCAGCATCGAACTGCAAACCGAACAACTTAATGGACAGGATTGCCAAAGCGCAACCTGTCATTTCGGTCGTTCGATGGCTTCTTGTTATCCCAAACCGGATTCTATGTTAATCTGTGAAAAAAGATCATGCAGCATAATTCATTTTTAATTCGCTTGACTTTTCTCTGGTTGTGTTTAGCTTGCGTTTCAAGTTCGGCGCAAACAAAAACTGTCGCCGAACTTAAGAGCCAAACCGCAAAAGTTGATGCTTTCGTCCGCAAGAAAATGACGGCGAATCATATTCCCGGATTGTCTTTGGCGATTGTGCGCGACGGGAAAATCGCTCACGCCAAAGGTTATGGAATGGCAAACTTGGAGCTTTCAGTTCCCGCCAGCGAAAATACCGCTTTTGCAATTTATTCGATTACCAAAACTTTTACCGGCGTAGCGACAATGATGCTCGTCGAGGAAGGTAAAATCTCGCTCGAAGACCCAATCTCAAAATATCTTGCGGACTTGCCCGAAATTTGGAAGCCGGCAACGGTTCGCCAACTGCTCAATCATACTTCGGGCATCAAGGATTTTGCCCCGATTCTCTTTGAATCCGGCGATATGACGCGCGATTACACGCCAGCGGAAGTTCTTAAATTGGTGACGGCTTTTCCGCTTGAATTCCCTTCGGGTGAGAGTTGGGATTACACCAATACGGGCTTTTATCTGCTTGGGATTTTGATTGAAAAAGTTTCGGGAAAGACTTACGAACAGTTTTTGCGCGAACGTATTTTCGTGCCTCTCGAAATGCGCGACACGAGACTTGAGAACCTCGCCGAGCTTATCCCGAATCGTGCCAATGGCTACACTTGGCAAAACAATAAATTTCGCAACGCCGTGCGAATCAGTCCGACGCTTTCGTTTTCCGTCGCTGGCTTGGTTTCCACCGTTCTCGATTTAGCGAAATACGATGCCGCGCTTTACACCGAAAAACTTTTGAAGAAATCAACGCTCGAACAAATGTGGACATCCGCTAAATTAAACAATGGAGATACGACTGAAAACGGTTTAGGCTTCGGCTTAACGCCTTATCAAGGACACAAGCGCGTCGGACACAGCGGCGGTGCGGCGGGTTTTTCGACCACGATAACGCGCCTGATTGACGATAAAGTTACGGTCATTGTGTTGACCAACGCCGACCAGGAAGGATTTTTGATTAGCGATATAGCGAACGAAATCGCCGCCTTTTATTTCGCCAAGTAGCAGAAATGCTTATATGAAACGCGCCATCGAACAATTCAATGGACGTAAGGGCGCGCACAGCGACTTTCTTATTAAACTTGTCTTGTGAACTCGGAGTTGCGTGGTGGCGGTTTCGCCCCACGTCAAAAGAAGGCAAATAAGTATATCAACTAAAATGAAATTTACGGTTTCAGATATACTCGCAAAACTTCCGCTACCCGCCAACGAAAAATGGAAAGAAGGCGTGTGGGATATTGTACCTTTCAAACTTTTCAGCAATGGACTTCGAGATTGTTAGCGAGATTACCGAGATTGAAACGATTGCCGTCGGAAACGGTGTCCGCGACCGCGCCAGATTGTGGAAGCAACATGGAAAAGGCAGGTGGCGCAAGTTGAAAGGTGTTGCCTCTGTGCGCCTCGTAAGTGGTAGAATCAGATTAGCCGAAGTTCATTGGTATGAAGCGCACGGCATTGGCAAGCGAGAGTTTAAGCTGAAGTTGCCGTTTTTAGACTAAAGATGAAACCTGAAGAAACAAAACAATTTGCCGTTTGCCTAAACAACAACGAATATCCGGCATCGTTGGAAGTCGGCAAACTTTATCGCGTCGTCGAGGACGAGCAAGCGTCAGCAGAAGGATATTTGCGCGTGGTTGACGAATCGGGCGAAGATTACGCATTTGCGGCGAACCGTTTTTACCTCGTCCAACTTCCAGCCTCCGTCGAAGAAGCACTCCTAACTAACGGTACGAGCAATATCGGCTTGTCGCGCTAAATAACGCGCCGCCGAACAATTCAATGGACGTGATGGCGAAACAGCGGCTTTCTTATCGCGTTGTCCGTTAAACTTTGACTTGTGTGGTAGCGGTTTCGCCCCACGTCATCTCAATCGTTGGGC
>JANOEF010000143.1:0-3626 GCA_031413075.1 Acidobacteriota bacterium
GATTTTTTTCGTGTCTTTTCGTGTTTGTCGGTGGCTAAATAATTTGGAGTTTCAGGATGTGATAAAATCAAAATTATGGAAAAGACGACACTTGGAGAGACGAACAAATTTGGGCATTTGCGACTGAAAATAACCTCACCATTGTCACCCAAGACTGCGATTTTTCAAACACAATTTTTTTCATAAACCGCCACTGAAAGTCAAACATATGCGCTTCGGCAATATGAAAATGCGTGATTTTTTTACGGCTCTGACAACGGTTTGGCACGATGCGGTTGAATTGAGCGAAACACCTAAACTCGTCAATGTTGTTCGGGATCGGATTGAGGGAATCGAATGAAAAAGCAAAATAGAAAATTGTCTCCAATGAGGTTTGATGAACTCGAAGCATTACCAACCAAAAGACTTTTGGCACGCTTTAAGAGATTGCACATTTGCGAAAAATCCTTTGAATTATCTGACTGCGAAGGCGTTCATAAAAATCATGATAACTTGATTGAATTTAAGGAAACGCCGGAATGGAAAACTGAATACGAAAAGATGAAAGAAATTTTGGCGAAACGTGAACATATTGAGCGAAAAACCGCTTGAATGCGGAACTACAAACAAATGAATTTCATTGACGGAAAACCTATCAACACAACCCAAACCTTCGCAGTTTTGAATCCCTACACAGGCGAAACGCTTGGCGATGTCGCACGTTCAAACTCGGAAGATGTGAAACTTGCGGTAGAATCATCTCACCAGGCTTTTCCAAAATGGGCAAATCTTGCCGCGTGGGAACGCGAAAAAATCCTTTTGAAATGTGCTGACGAATTAGAAAAAAACTCAGAAAAACTAACTGACATTTTGATAGACGAAAGCGGTTCGTGCATTACAAAAGCAAGATACGAAACGGGTTACACGCCCCGACTACTCCGGGCGGCGGCGGGTGAAGCGACCCGGCTCCATGGTGAAACGATGCCGAATGAACGGCCGACCCGAATGACCTTTGTGATTCGTGAGCCGCTTGGCGTGGTTGTTTGCATTGTGCCGTTTAATGCTCCGTTGGCACTTTTGGCAAAAATGGTCGCGTTTCCGCTGGCGGCGGGAAATACCGTGTTGGTCAAACCTTCGGAAGAAACTCCCTTGATTGCGCTCGAATTCGCCAGGATATTGGCTGAAGCGGGTTTGCCCGAAGGCGTTTTGAATATCGTAAATGGTTATGGGCACGAAATCGGCGAGGCGCTGATTACTAACCCAAAAGTTCGCGGAGTAGCTCTGACCGGCTCGACGACAACCGGGCAAATCGTTGGAAAACAAGCAATTAACGGGATGAAGCATCTGCAATTGGAGCTCGGTGGAAAAAATCCTTTGATAATTTTGGACGATTTTGACGCTGATAGAGCCGCTGAAATTGCTGCCGAAGGGATTTTTACTCATTCCGGCCAAATTTGTATGGCAAATTCCCGAGTTCTGGTCCAAAAAGGAATGGCGGATGAGTTTTGTGCAAAATTGGTCGAAAAGGCAGAAAGGCTTTTTCTGGGCGATTTGCGGGATGAACGAACCTTTTACGGGACTTTAATCAATCAACGGGCAATCGAAAAAGTCGAATATCAGGTTAAAGATGCGGTCGAAAAAGGTGCAAAACTTTTAACCGGCGGACGAGTTTTAGAAGGTTTACGGTATGCTCCGACAGTTTTGCTGAATCCGCCGAAAAATTCGCGGGCGTGGTGCGAAGAATCTTTTGCTCCGCTGGTCAGCGTGACAGTCATTGAAGATTTGGACGAAGGAATTGAACTTGCCAACAATTCGGATTACGGACTTTCGGCCGGAATTTTGACCAATGATGTCAAACTCGGATTTACCGCCGCCCGCCAAATCAAAGCAGGCTCGGTTCATATCGGCGTCCATCCGTTTCAATCAAATGCGCTTGCTCCAATCGGCGGTTACGGGATGTCGGGGGTCGGACGCAGCGGCGGAAAATATTCGGTCGAAGAATTTACCGAGCAGAAATGGATAAGTGTAGAATTAGACAGCCTACCCATTGCGGATTGCAGATTGCGGATTGCGGATTAGTGTGATGGATAAAGAAGAACTCAAAAAATAGGACAAAGCAATTCGCGTTACGAATTATCAAACTTGGCGAAAGTTTGCCCCATACCTTTCTTGCCAGATTGCAAAAATGGGGATTGTCGAAGAAGAAACAGATGAATCAGCATTTTGGATAGAAATGTCGGTTGATACAAATTTAGTCAAATTAAATTTGATTGAGGATTTACTTGATGAAGCGGGGCAACTATTAAAAATACTTGTGGCTTCAATAAATACAGCTAGAGGGGGAAAGAGATGAAACTAGAATCCGCGATTCGCAATTCGCAATCCACATTTGCGAAGCAATTAGAAGAGGCACGCACACCGACGCATAGCGGGATGCACCCCTTTACCCAGGCTTGGGTTGACGGCGAATTGACCAAAAAGCAAATTGGGCTTTGGGCGATTCAGCATTATTATTATATTGAGCCGATTGCGCAGCAATTTGCAATTTTGTTTTCGCGCTTGCCGGATCTGGATGCGCGGACGCATATGCTCGAAAATCTGCTTGGCGAAGAAGACCCGAAAGGTCGGCATCCCGATTTATTGCTCGATTTTGCCCAATATTGCGGAGTTGACCGCCAATCTGCCATGACGGCGGTATTGCGCGGCGAGATTTTGCCGACCACGCGGGCCATGCGCTCGTGGATTTGGGAACTGGTTTCGCATCGAACGCTGGCAGAAGCCGCCGGCGGAATTATGGTCGGACTGGAAGGGCAGCTGCCGACGCTTTATCCGATGTATGTCGAGCGGCTGCATCAGATGGGGTTTGACGATAGCCAACTGCAATTTTTTCACGTCCATATCGAAGGTGATACCGAACATGCTCACGTTGGTTTAGAAATTGCGGAACGCTATGCAGCTACAATCGAATTACAGGAAAAAGCCATCGGCGCCGTTCGCGCTTCGGGACAATTACGGTGGGCGTTTTTATCGGGTATGTATCGCTCGATTGTGAAAGGTGCAGTTTTGTAAGGCGAGAAGCAATAGGTAAAAGGCAAATGTCAGCGGTTGAAATCAATTTAGAAAAAAAAGTTATTCTCGTCACCGGGGCGAGTGGCGGGATTGGGAGCAAAATCGTTGAACGCTCGCTCTCTTCCGGGGCCTGGGTAGTGGCTTTTGACCTCAAAGATTTAGCAATTGAACACGGGAATCTTTTGCCGATAAACGGCGATGTGACGAATGAAAGCGACGTTAAACGATGTGTTGACAGTGCTTTGGACAAATTCGGTCGAATTGATGTTTTGGTCAATAACGCCGGAATTGTCGGAAAAGGTCGGGTCGAAGAGACTTCCCTCGGAGATTGGATGAAAGTTTTGAATACAAATTTAACCGGCGCATTTCTATTTTCCAAACATACGATCCCAAGTCTTAAGGAATCACACGGAAATATCGTTAATGTTTCATCTACCAACGGTTTAACCGGCGGTTCGCACTTGAGCGGCGCGGCATATAGTTGCTCAAAGGCTGCAATTATTGCTCTCACCAAAAATTTAGCGAGGGATCTGGCGGCTGACGGGGTCAGGGTAAATTGCCTTGCGCCAGGGCCGGTG
>JANOEF010000144.1:0-23932 GCA_031413075.1 Acidobacteriota bacterium
CGAATATGAACTCCGCAAAGCCCGAGCCCGAGCGCATATTTTAGAAGGCTTGAACAAAGCTATTGATGCCCTCGATTACATTATTCCGCTGATTCGTAACTCACGGGCAGTTGACGAAGCAAAATCGTGGCTGACCAGCAATTTTACGACCCTCCACGAAGTCAAAAATTGGCGCGGCGTAGCGAGCGATAAAACGCTGGCCGGCTTTTTGAAAGACCTCGAAAAAGTTATTGGCGGACTGGCTTTTTCGGATATTCAGGCACAGGCCATTCTTGACTTACAACTGCGCCGATTGTCGGCGTTGGAACGTCAAAAAATCATTGATGAACTCGAAGCCCTTTTGAAACATATCGCCGAACTCGAAGCAATTTTGTCCAACGAACAACTGCTGCGCCAGGTGATTATTGACGAACTTCAAGAAGTAAAACGCTTATTCGGTGATGCGCGGAAAACCGAAATTGTGGATGCCGGGGTTGAACTCAAAATCGAGGATTTGATTCCTGACGAAGAAGTTGCGATCACGGTCACCAATGCGGGTTATGTCAAACGAACTCCGGTCGCCACCTATTCCAAACAGGGGCGCGGCGGAAAAGGGCGGCTCGGGGCCAAAGCTAAAAATGAAGATTTTGTTGAGCATATTTTTACGGCTTCGACCCATGCTTTTCTGATGATTTTTACTGATGACGGACAAGTGTTCAAAATGAAAGTTCACGAAATCCCAGAAGCTGAACCATCCGCCCGCGGGAAAGCGGTTGTGAATCTGGTCCAGATTTCATCAGAGAGAAAACTGGTGGCAGTGATGCCCGTGCGCGATTTCTCCGAAGAAATTTATTTGACCATGGTCACTAAATTAGGCGTCATTAAAAAATCGGCTTTGTCCGATTATCAGAACATCCGCATCAACGGCATCAATGCCATCAACATTGACGAAGGCGACGAACTTTTGAATGTCATTCGAACAGACGGCAGCAAAGAGATTTTGATTGCTACTCACGATGGAATGGCGGTCAGATTCAAAGAAAGCGACGTCCGGGCGATGGGCAGAGTTGCTCGCGGAGTGCGCGGAGTGAACCTCAGAAAAGGCGATTTTGTGGTTTCGGTTTGTGCGTCGGACGGAACAGAAAAAATACTTTCGGTTTCAGAAAAAGGCTTTGGCAAACAAACTTTGGTCGGCAGCTATCGGTTGACCAAACGCGGTGCCACCGGCGTTATCAATATGAAAACGACCGAAAAAACCGGCAAGGTGGTCGCGGCCTTCCCGGTTAGTGAAGAATCAGAAATTATGATCATTACGCAACAGGCCAAACTGATCCGGCTCGGCGTGGACAAAATCCGCGAAACCGGTCGTTCGGCCCAAGGCGTGATGCTCATCCGGACCGGCGAAGAAGATTTGGTAACGAGTGCAACCTTGCTTGAGATAGACGAAGAGGCAGAAATCGAATAGCCAAAAACTTAGGGGGGGAGGTCTAACCAAAACTTTCTCCTTAAAACTAATCGAATTTACTATGAAGTTTTTTACCGAAGGCCCGGTCATCTACGAAATTACAACAATTGTCCGCGCGGATTTAATCGAAAATTACGAAAAATATATGCGCGGGCAGCATATTCCCGACCTTTTATCCACCGGATTTTTTAGCCAGGTCTTTTTTACCCGTTCAAGTGAAAATCGCTATCGAATCCAATATCACGCCCACCATCAAAAGGCGTTGGATGAATATTTACAAAAAGATGCAACCCGTTTGCGCGAGGATTTCGCCAAACATTTTCCAGCCGGCATCGAAGTATCGCGCGAGAATTGGGAGATTTTAGAGAACTGGCAAACTAAAGGTGAAAAAGTGAAAAAGACTAAAGGTGGAAAAGTTTAAGTAAGTTTTTACTACGCTTTTTCACTTTTTCACTTTTTCACTTTTTCACTTCTAATTAAGGCTTTCCATCACCCGACGCAGTTCGAGACGCTGGATTCCTTTGGCATTCATCGGTAGAACGCCCGTCGCGGCCGGTTTGTCATCCACCGTGAGAATTTCTTCTTCCAGAACTTCACCGCGCAGGCGAATGGTTGAAATCAGCAAGAGATTACCGGATTTGAACGGTGAAACGAGCGCATCGCCAATCCATCGGGCCGTTAATTTCGTGCCGTTGCCTTCATCAATAAACAGATCGTCCGCACCCGTTCCGCGACAGAGTTTGTAATCTTTGACCTGTTTGACCGCGCCGCCCTCAGTATAGGTTGTTTTCCACATCGCGCAAGTGTTATCGGTCATCGGAAAGGCCCCGATCTCTCTGGTTACTTCAACTTGAGATGCATCAGGTTTGGCGGGTAGATTTTTTAATGTTCCCTTCCATTTCCCTTCCCAACCGGCGATTGGTGATTTGGGCTGAGGCGCTAATTTCTTGACATATTTGTCATACCAGGCTAAATATCTCTCAAAACGATCGCGGACATAGCTCGGACGCGAGATGCCGTGAAATTCATTGGGATAAATAATTAACTGCGTATCAACGCCAAGACTCCGAAGGGCTTGATACATCTGTTCACTACCCGAAATCGGGACGTTGAAATCTTTTTCGCCGCCCAGGAAAAGGGTCGGCGTTTTGATGCGGTCAGCTTTCAGAAACGGGTAAGAAAGTTTTTGATAAGTCTCCCAGGCTTTTGGATCCCAGGGCGGACCGATTTCGTTATCGTATTGGATGATGTATTGGTCTGTTCCGTAATACGAAACGGTGAAGGCTGTGCCGGCGCCGCTTGTGGCACCTTTGAAACGGGTATCGCTGGCGATCACATAGTTGGTCAGAATACCGCCGTAACTCCATCCGCCAATACCTAATTTATCGGGATCGGCGACCCCCATTTTGATCACGTGATCAACGCCGGCTAGCAGATCCTGAACTTCATAAACGCCCCAGTTGGCGGCGATCGCCCGCGAAAACTTCATCCCGCGTCCCGAACTTCCGCGATAATTTACGGCTAAGACTGCATAGCCATTGGCTGCAAAAATGTGACGCTCGCCGCTGAATGAATGTTGATCCTGCGCATTCGGTCCCCCGTGAATCCGAAGTAAGAGTGGAACTTTGGTGCCCTTTGCATAACCGACCGGATAGGTTAAAAGCCCGAAAACTTCCGTCCCGTCCCCGCTCGTAAAACCAACTTCCTCGGTTGGTGGCAAGTTGAGTTCGGCCAGAAGCGAATCGTTATGACGGGTCAGTTGGCGGAGTTTTCCGCCTTCGAAAGCATAGATTTCGCCGGGCTTTGAATTATCTCCGGAGATGACAATCGTTTTATCATTTGACTGATTCCAGTTAGAAACAACAATCGGCGGTTCCATCAGCCTCTCGGCTTTGCCGCCTGCCAGATTGGCCCGCGCCGGATACACTGAACGATTATCGGTGACTAAAAACGCAATTGATTTTCCGTCCCGACTAAAACGCAGGTTAGAAACGCCCCGGTCAAGTTCCTCGGATGCTTTAAGTCTGGTTGGGGCGCCACTCCCGTCGGCCATAACCAGTGTCAAATGCTGCATACTGTAAGCATCATATTTGAGTTCGTCTGTTTCCAAAAATGCGAGCCATTTCCCATCCGGACTCCATTGCGGCGCACCTCCGCCCCCGCGGCTCGTAATCGGTGTGACGGCCTTTTCGGTCGAACCGGCTTGCGCCTCGGAGACAAAAATTTGTGACGATGGTGTCCGGTCCGGGTCAGCATTGCGGTTAGTTAAGAAAGCAATTTTACTACCGTCGGGCGACCAGGAGGGTGAACCTTCATCGGTTTTTCCTTTGGTCAGGCGATCCAGTTTTTTGGCCTCAATTTCATACAGATAAATATAGCTCTTGCGGCCTGTCTGGAGATAACCCTGGACATCCTGTTTGATTTTGTAGCGGTCGAGGACGATTGGTTTCGGCGGTTTCGCGTTGGCTCCGGCTGCCGGTTCGCCATCGGCCTCGGGGTCAGGGTCGCCGATGACCATTGCCATGCGTTTCGAATCGGGCGACCATTCATAGCTTTGCAAACGTCCTTTGATGTCGGTCAACTGCCTCGCTTCGCCGCCCCGAAGATCCAAAACCCAAATTTGACTGCCTTTATTCGGACCGGGACGTGATGAGGTGAAGGAGAGAAATTTTCCGTCCGGGCTCCAACGCGGCGAGCTTTCGCTCTCGGTACTATAAGTGATCCGACGGGTTGTCTGTCCGTCAAAACTAACCATCCAAATATCAGTCGAAGATTTATCGCCTTTGGCATCAGTGGTCGAGACGACATACGCGATCCATTGTCCATCCGGCGAAAGCTGCGGATCGCGGACATCCTGAATCCGAAACAAATCGTCAACCTTGAGCGGCCGCCGCGTGGATTGTGCCGCCAAAGCCGCGACGCAAACAAGAATCAAAAGCATGAAAATGCCTAATTTTTTTAATAGCATACTGTCTGTTAGTTCCTCTCGATTTAGTTTTAAAATATCATTGCCAAAAATTTTACTGCAGAGAATTGAGAAAATGATGGAGGGATGAAATGACTTGGAAGGCTTTATCACACTTTCCAAAATTCGTTATTAAATCTACCGCTTCTTTGAACAGAATATTAGCACGAACCTCAACGGACGCGAAATTTAGAAACCTTGAAAGATAAATATGATCCTCTAGAGTGCCGAATTTCTGAATGAAAAATGCGTTGATGATAAGAACCACTCGCCGCGAAGTCGAAAAACCGAAAGGCAAGGCAAAAAAATGATATAATTCGCGGACTATTGAATCTCCAGACAAAACTCAAGTTGTTCGCTTAAATTTAACGAACGACCTCTTTTGTTTGCAGCTTACGTTTAATCGGATAAACAAATGAATTTAGAAAAAGGGACAATCATCAATCAATACAAAATCATCTCAGCGATTGGAAAGGGCGGAATGGGCGAAGTGTTTTTGGCAGAGGATACAAAGTTCAATCGTCAAGCGGCTTTGAAAAAGCCTTCCAAAGAATTTGCCGAGCATCAAGATATTCACGCATTTGGTGAGAGCGAAGGCAAATATTTCGTCTAAAAACTTGTGTTTTAAGAAAACAAGAAAGCGAAAATTTGACTTGTAACGGTCAAAACTTTCGCTTTCTAAAGTCCGTCATCACTGAGCTAAAATTCTTTTGACTCAAGCAATTTGCAGTCCAACTTTTTGGCCAACCCTTCGCCGCCCCAGTTCATGATCGTATCGTGATTCCAACGGAAAAATGGTTTAGCCAGCGGCGCTAAGAGATTCATCCAAGGTTTGGTGGTTTTAACTTTCCAATCGTAGCGGACGTACGTGGTGGTTTTGTTTTCGGCGGTCAATGTCCACAGTCCAATCCCCTCCAATTCGCCAAAAGCCCGGGCTTCAATAATATTCATCGGCTCAATCCGTACGATTTCCGAATCAAATTCGAGTTTGTAGGGCAATTTGCTTTTCCAGGTTGAACGCCGGATGCTTCCGAGTCCGTCCGCGTCGCCTTCTGTCAATTCGACCACCCGAATCACGCCTTTCCACCATTCGTGCCAGTTTTCAGAACGTTTAATCGTCTCCCAAACTTTTTCCAAAGGTGCATCAAAACGCCAAATTGTTACGAATTCGTAGTATTTAGCCATAGTTCAGTTGCAGTAGGCAGTTACAGGCGGCAGTTTTTGGCGCAAACTAACTGCTACTGCCAACAGTTACTGCTACTGTTGCCTAATCTTTCGGTTTGGTCGGCGAATTGGATGCAGTTTTAGCAAAATATCCTTGCCGGTGGGTGACTTTGACTTTTTGTTTCGACAGTTCCGAGTTGGTAATTTGGACTTCGACTTTGCGGTAGGAGCCGTCTTTTTTCGGATTGCTCGGCTCGTAAGCGATTAAATACTGAGAGCGCATTTCGATCTGAATTTGGACAAAGGCGCGGCGCAATTCGTTTTCATCTTTGGGAAAGAAAGCTCGCCCGCCGGTGCGTTCACTTACTTTTCTGAGATTGCCCTCGTCAACGCCGCCATAAAAATTGTCGCCGACCCCGATCGAATAAATAACGGCTTCGGCTTTCAAAGCGGCTTGCACCGCATCATCCAATTTTTTATCGCCATAGGTATTTACACCGTCAGAAAGGAGAATGATGGCGCGCCGGGTTTTGTCCGGTGACTCGCCTAGAATCTCTTCGGCAGTTACCCAAATCGCGTCCCAAATGGCAGTTGACCCCGCCACTGCCTGATTGCCGCCCGAAATTGGCGGAGTTCCCGGCACCACCACACCACCGCCGATATAACCCGATGGCGGAACAAATTGAACCCGGTCAATCGCTCGTCCGAGCCGACCCAGATTACTGGTTAAACTTTGTTCCAATGTTGCTTCACCGGTAAATGAAATAATTGAGACTTCGTCTTTTTCGGGGCGCACGACATCCTGCACAAAGGATTTGGCGGCCATTTTTTCTTCGGGGAGGGTGCGTTCCTGCGAAGCGCTGACATCAATCAGAATCGCTAAGCTGAGCGGTAAATCAATCTGGCGCTGAAACGTAAAAATCTCCTGCGGCAGACCGTCTTCGAGAATCCGAATATCTTCTCTTTTGAGTGTTGTCAGTAGGCGACGGTCTTTGTCCTGCGCGACAAAAAGGAGGTTGACCAGTTCGGAGTCAATCTTTAATACTTCATCATCTTCGGCCGGTGTCGGTGTTACAGTCGGAGTCGGAGTCGTCGTTTGCGCCGGAGCCGGATTGACTCCGAATAACATGATGCTAAACAAAACTAAACCAATGGTTAAAACTCTCACTCTTCGGTAACTTTTCATTTCTAAACACCTTTATTGCTTCAGACTGTCCTGAACGGCCTTGTAGCCGGTTTTGGTATCGAGTCTGTAATTCTTAGCTTTTTGCGGATCGGTCAAACGAACCTCGATCTTGCGCGCTCGGCCATCATAATTTTGATTGGCCGGACGATAGGTCAGAATATATTCGCCGCGGAGTTCTTCTGAAATTCTTTTGAAAGAACGCTCTAACGCCAGTTGGTCGCCGGTAAAATAAGCCTTCCCGCCTGTTTCTTCGCAGAGCCGGACTAAATCTTTATCGCCTTTGTCCTGAATTGTTCCGGCTTCGACGCCCGGGACGACTCCGGCAAATCCGGCTTTGGTTGAGATGGCAAAAATAGTGGTTTCGGTTCGCTGGGCAATGTCAATCGCATCGCTCAGATCGGCCCGGCTGAAAGTATCATCGCCATCGGTGATCAAAACGATCACCCGGCGGCCGGGCGCAGTTCGCAACTTTTCATCGGTGAATTGCCAGATTGCATCATACAGCGAAGTTTGTGAACCGGACTTTTTGACCCGATCCACGGCCTTATCCAGTAAATCCTGTTTGTCGGTAAAGTCCTGAATCAGATTGACTTCGTGGTCAAATGTCATAAAGGCGGCGCGATCTTTGCGAAGCCGTAAGACCGTGTAAAGGAAATTCTTGGCCGAATCTTTAGAAAAATCAATTTTACCGGCGGTCGAGGGCGATGTATCCATCAGCACGCCGACATAAACGGGCGGGTTGGTTTTTTCATCGCTGAAAAATGTCACCTCTTGCTGAACGCTATCCTCTAAAACGACAAAATCGGCCCGGGTTAAGCCCTTGACCAAAGCTTTTTTCCCGCCTTTTTCGAGCACGCGGACCGGCAATCGGACTTCAAAAGTTTTGGTTGCTCCTTCATTTTCCGTTTTCGCGGGTGTCGGAGTCGGTGTTTGGGCCAAACCCACCAAACAAAAGACACAAATCAAACTCAATAAACTAAAAAGACGAACAAAATTTTTCATAAACTCGGATTAAATTAAATACTTGGTTCAACGTGGTTTCGATGCCACATTGTAATAGTTTGTTGCCTCAAGCAATTTTCCAGTATAGCAAAAATGTGTTTTAATGACACGGGCCAGAAACGGTCGGCTCGACAATTTCTAGAATCCAAGCATCCGCATTCGCTGTTCCGTGCCGATTGAACTTTTAACGGTCTTTTTCATCAATCGGCACCACCAAAAACCTGGACTACTTTCTGAATGATGGAATCTTGAACGGCTTCTGATGCAAATCATCCGGCATCTGCTGAATTTTCCCGTCTTTGCGTATAGCAAAAGTTCCAAAAAGCTGGTTGGAATTAGCAAAAGAACTGCCGGCGTATTCAAAAACAGAATTCAGCGTTAATGTGCCCCCTGAAATTAAAATGCGAGACGGCAACTTTTGACTGCAGGGGAGCTTTTAGGAAATATCTCTTCACAGATAAAGTTTGTTAAAAGAGCGCGTGCACAGCGATCCTTCCCAACCTGTGATTGCGGTTAAGTTGATTTTTGACACTCATACATTCTTCAAGCTAGAGTTGAAAGGACAAGCTGAAAATATTTGCGGGTCAGAAAGGGTTACTTTGCGCCCGCTCTTTGGTTGAACGGTAAATTCCTAACTGTTTACTGAGGCATTACTCTACTTTTATGAATCCAGACATATTTCGGGAATACGACATTCGAGGCATCGTCGGCGAACATCTTAAAGAAAAAACGGTTGAGCAGATCGGGCTTGCCATCGGCACCTATTTTCGGCGAAACGGGGCCAAACGAATCGCCGTCGGCTACGATGCCCGAAAAGGTTCGTTGCGATTTTGCGAGATTTTAGTCAAACAATTGAACCAAACAGGCTGCGATTGTGTCATTATCGGCCGAGTGCCAACTCCGGTTTTGTATTTCACGACCTTTACTCAGCCCGTGGACGGCGGCGTCATGATTACCGGCTCGCACAATCCGTCGAACCACAACGGATTCAAAATTTCACTTGGTAAAGAATCTATTTACGGTGAGGAAATTCAGTTAATTAGAGAGATTGCGACGAAAGGCGATTTTGCGAGCGGTGAGGGGCAATTTAGCGAGGGGCGAGGGGCGAAGGGCGAGGGGCGAAATGAAAGTTTAGAAATTTTAGATGAATATTTTACTCAGCTTTTTTCCCGAATCAGTCTTGGAAATCGAAAACTGAAAGTGGTGGTGGATGCCGGAAACGGAATGGGCGGTGTCACGGCAGTTCCTTTTTATCGAAATTTGGGTGTCGAGGTCGTCGAACTATTTTGCCAACCTGACAGCAATTTTCCTCACCACGAACCTGACCCATCGCAAGAAAAAAACTTACAGGATTTGGTTGCCAAAGTCATTGAAACTAAGGCAGATTTTGGCATTGCTTTTGACGGTGATGCCGACCGCATCACCATTGTTGACGAAACCGGACGCATTATCTGGGGCGATGAGTTAATGATTTTGTTTGTCCATCAGGTTTTACATGAATATCCCAATTCGACCATCATCGCCGAAGTAAAATGCACCCGGACGCTTTTTGACGAAATCGAAAACTTAGGCGGAAAAGCGATTATGTCAAAAGCCGGACATTCGATTATCAAAGCCCAAATGCGCGAAACCGGCGCGATTTTAGCCGGTGAAATGAGCGGGCATATTTTCTTTGCCGATAGATTTTACGGTTTTGACGATGCTTGTTATGCGGGGGGGCGGGTGCTCGAGATTTTGTCCAAAACCGAACAGAATTTGTCTGCGATCTTCGCCGGCTTTCCGCAAACATTTTCGACCCCCGAGATTCGTCTGGAATGCGCCGAAGAAAAAAAGGCTTTGGTGATTAAAAAACTCGTCCTTGAATTCTCTCAAACCAATCAAATCAATACTATTGACGGCATCCGCATCACATTTAAAAACGGTTGGGGATTGGTTCGTCCGTCCAATACTCAGGCGCTTTTGATTTTACGCTTTGAAGCTGATTCAGACGGACATTTACGAGAGATTGAAACGCGCATAGTTGAACGTGTGAAGCAAATTATTTCGCAAAAAGGCTGATTTCTAATCGTCAAAATTTGTAAAATTTTTACTAAAAAAGGAGAAAAAATATGGCTCAAGAATGGGAACTGTCGCCTGTCCGAAAGTGGATAAAAGCACAACTGACCGAATTGTTACCATCAAATAGCAGTGTCATTTATTCGCACACGAACGCGGCTTTGTTCGAAAAATGGACGGGCTGGACACATCTCGGATTAAAAGAACAATGGGCGAGTGAAGCCGGAACCGGGGCAGTCACCACGTCGTGCAACGCCTTTCTCGGCAGAGTGGTGTATCGGGTGCGCGAAGCCGGCGGTCTTTCGACCGGCGCGCCTTTTCCGTCTTTTCATTTGCCAAAAGCCGGCGGCACCGCCTGGCATTGGGTTGGTGATCAAACCCAGCGCCCACAACCCGGCGATATGTTTCAAATCGGCACTCCGGGGCCCGATCTGAGCAAGTCCAACATAGGCGGATCGTTTAAGCATGTCGGGATCATCATTGATATTGATTACATTATCTGGATAACGGCCGAAGGCGGTCAAGGCGGCCCTCGATCACAATATGATGCAATCAAACGAAAGATTCAAATAACTCCCCCCGGATTGATGGGATGGATCAATGCGGACGAATTTTTTAAGGGATGGAACGGCCCGCAAAGCTAAACACTAATGCAAAATGATCAAAGCGCAAACCGTCAGAAATAAAAAACTGTTTGCGCTTTTTTCGCTTTTTTGGAATTTTCTATCGTTCCAGCAATCAAGGCTTTTTACCTTCATACCAGACCGGAATAAAGTTTGAATTGATCAGCCACTGAACGGGTGAGACCATCGAATTTATCGAACGGGTCATATGCACGAAATCAATCGTTTTTATCTCATCGCCGGCTTGGTGATAATCTTTGTGTAAACCGAAACTCGAAACTGTATGGGCAATAATTCCCTGCCGTGCCAGGGTGTAATTATCGGAACGCTGAAAGAAATTTTGGTCTGGATGCGGGTCGGCGACGAGCTTCGCGCCATGTTTTGCCAATTCGAGACCAAGATTTGACCGGTCATAACCCGTCAGCCAGAGTTCTTCGGGTTTGACTTTGGCATCAGGACGACCGATCATCTCAAACTGCAAATTTGCCACCAGTTTTTCTTTCGGAAAACTCAGATTATCCACAAAATATTGCGCCCCGTAGCCACCCGCTTCCTCACTTCCGTAAAAGGCAAAATAGACCGTCCGCTTCGATTTTATACCGCCGGCCAAAACGCGGGCGAGTTCCAAAACTGCCACGCAACCCGAAGCGTCATCGTCCGCGCCGTTGAAAATTTTGTCATCGGTAGGAGCATTCGGACGATTGCCGAGATGGTCGAGATGTGCGCTCAAAAGAATCACTTCGGACGCGAGTTTTTTATCACTTCCCGTGATTTTTCCGACAGCGTTCCAAGTCTGTTGTTTTTGCGCGGGTGCGAGTTCACCTTTGATTTCGATGTTTGTGCCGTCGGGTAGTTGCGCGAGTTTTGCCGCCTCATCTTTGCTGACAGTTATCAAAGCGGCAGTGGTGGTTTTTTTATCCGAAATCGTGGTAAATGAAGGCTTTCGACCTGCCATTCGGCTCCAATTAGCACGAGATTGGGTCGTTTCTTCGATGATCACGGCGGAGGCTCCGCTGGTTAAAAGATTTTGCAAATTTGACATCGAAGGTTGAGCATCCGCGCTTGATTTAAGGAAAATTACCGCACCGCTTTTTGGCATTTCGCCATCAGCCATTTTTTGCAAACCGCCGCTTACCTGCGATGAATTCATCCGCGAAATAATCATTTCCTTGCCGTGTTCCAGAGTGACGGCGACACCATTAGCGGAATAGGAAAGTTTCGGATTGTCACCAAAAGAATTGCGAACGATGTTGACAGTTTGGATAAAAGTTCCGTTGTTGCCTGCCGGTTCGATGCCGAATTGCATCATCATCGAACCGAAATATTCGGCGGTAATCCATTCAAATTGCGTCCCGCTCCCGCGTCCTTGCAGTGCATCACCCGCCAAAAATCCCATCGAAGCGCGGACGTTTCGTTCTTCGATCGTGGATTTGCTGGCAGTGACTGCTTTTTTTTGCGCAACCACAAAAAGGTTAAAAAGCAATAAAAAAGCAATGATCAAGCTGCTTTGTTTCAGATAAAAATTTTTCATAAGTTTGATTTTAGAATTGCTGAAAAACCATTTTGCCACGAAATCGCCCGAATTGTCTTATATCAGTCCGTTTTTTCTGTCTGTTCGATAGAATCCTTTTGACCATTAGGACAGAAATCCGATATTTGCCCAAATAAACAAACCTTTCCAAAAGTTTGTTTATTTGCAATACGAGAGTTAGAATTTGAGAGTCAAATCTATTTTTTCAGCTGCCAAAAAGAAAATTTATGAATCTCAGAATCTTGATTTTTGCGCTCATCCTGCTCCCTTTGGTCATTTCAAACACAATCGCCCAGGGCAAGGTTCGGATAGTCGTCAGCGTGGACTGGGAAGGGACAGATTTGCAGCCCGCAAACCTCCAATCAATGCGGAATTTTCGACGCGATTACCCGGATATTCCATTACAACATTTTTTAAATGCCGCTTATTACACCAAGTTTCAGGCAGATGCCGGACAGGTCACTAAATCAATCAAATCTGTTTTGCTTGCAGGCGACGAACATGGTTTGCATATTCACGCCTGGCGCAGGTTGGTTGAATCTTCGGCGGTAACTTTTCGCACCAGCCCATCTTTTGTTGTGGATGGATATATGATTGCAGATTGTGCAATTGATTGCGGTCAGGAAATCGCGCTGACCGGCTACACTACGGCCGAACTACGGAAAATTATTGCCCGTAGTGTTGAAATTCTCCGGAGAGAAAAATTTAACCGTCCGACAAGTTTTCGAGCCGGCGGCTGGCAAGCTGACGATAAAGTTCTGGAAGCCTTGGCGGCGGAAGGATTTACCCTGGATTCCTCAGCCACCGATGCTAATTTTTTGCAGAAAGAATGGGAAAAATATAAATTGTATGGGATGGTCGGAAAACTTTGGGACGGAACTAACCCGACCAGCCAGCCATATTTTTATACAACCTCTTCGGGTTTGAAAATTCTGGAACTGCCCAATAACGGTTCTCTTTCCGATTATGTGACGGGTTCCGATATGCTGAAAGTTTTTCAAAGTAACGCTCTCATCTTAAAAAAGAATCCGAAGAAAAATGTTTATCTCTCCATCGGATTTCATCAGGAATCTGCCGCCGAATATCTGCCACGATTACGAGAAGCAATAAAATTGATCCGCAGTTACTCCAAACGAAATAAGATTCCGATCGAATTTGTGGTCGCACCGCTCAAAATAAAAGATTCAGGAGCGTCCGGAATGCTTGAGCCGAGACGATAATTAGCAAACTTAGGGCGCTCAGATGCTCACTACTGACCACTTTACTTCGGTAATCCCGCGTAAAATCTCCAATTCGTTTTGAAGTCTTTACTCAGCTTTTGCTTGGTCAAAATCGCCTTGACCATTTCGACAGGGATTCGTCCTTCTTTCAAAATCGCATCGTGAAATTGTTTGTTGGTCATCTTTTTAGAAACAACCAATTCCCGATGGAGATTATAAAACTGGAGACCGCCGATCTTGTAGGCAATTTGATAAAGCGGACCATAATCGCCTGAAAATGAACGTCTTACTTCGCCCAGAGCGTTTTCGCGCTCGTGTCCGACCCGATCAACCAAAAAGTCCACGCATTCCTGCGGATTCATTTTTTCGAGGTGAAAACTCAAACTAAAAATAATTCGTGCGGCCCGGTGCATGCGCCAAAACAAGGCGCCTACTTTTTCTTGCGGAGTTTTGTGAAAACCCATATCCCACAACAAAAATTCCCAATACAACGCCCAGCCTTCGCCCCAGAAAGGGGTGCTGAAGGGCTGCCGATACGGACGATAGCGGCTCGTCATATAGCCCTGTAAATGATGACCGGGAATGAGTTCGTGATGCGTCACGGCACGGGCAAAATACGAATTATTGCCGCGCATTGACATCATTTTTTGTTCGTGTGTCATGCCGTTGGTCGGATACGAGACAAGAATCGTTTCACCGCCTAAAAAGAACGGTGCAATAAGCTGGCGTTCGGGTGTCATCATTTCCATTCGCCAACCGTCACGGGCGACTTTCGGCACCGTCACGAGATCATTTTTCTCGACAAACTCAATCGCTTCATACGCCTGATTGCGAATCAATTCGGCTTGTTTGCCCGGCTCAACGTAAGTTTGTTTGACCGCTTCGAGAGCCTTTTTCCAATCATCGCCGTAACCCATTTCACGCGAAGCCTTTTTCATTTCCGCCTCGCACCAGGCAAATTCCTGATTGGCAACTTCGACCAATTCTTCAGGGGTATAAGGAATCATCTCGAAATTGAGTTCTTTGATCAGTTCCTCGCGTCCGATCGGATCGCCGATAATCGTCACGCGGTCATCGGCACGGATTCCGACCAACTTTTCCGAAACGTAATTCTGATAACTGTTGAGAGCCGCATCAACAGCTTTATACGGCTCGGCGTTCCACCAAGTATAAAGCGGATCGTAGGCAGTATAAAAAGTATTCCAACGCCCTAAAGTCTGACGCAGAGACGCAATGGTGCGCACCGCCCGATTGGCCACAGTGCGTTTCGGCTTAATAATTCTGCCTGCTTCGATGTCCTTTTGCGTCTGCGAAATTGTCTTCGCCAAAGCATTAAAAAGTGCCGCTATCTTGGCCGAATCAATCGTTTCAAGTTTGCGCCGCGTGTCTTCTAAATCACTGATTGTTTTAGCAAATGGAATGATTGACGACATTTCGGCGAGCTGTTTTTGTTCACGCTCAAGCTCGCTCTGTTCGTGACGCAGATAATTTTGAAAAAGCAGGTAATCAATCTGTTCATCGTGATTGAGTTTGGCAAAATCCTGCCGTTCCAAAAGGGCTTGCCAATCGCTGTAAAGCGCGCGAAACCGCACCGCCCGATTTGGTGAAGTCTCCGCCGTATAAAAGCGGCTCAACAATCGGACATCCTCGCCGAATTTTTCGATCACTCCCCGCAGGCGGCTCGTTGGTTCATTGTAATTGGCAAGTTCATCCTGCGGTTGGGCAAATAGATTGGTTGCGAAAATTAGCGTTAAAGTGATTAGGGTTAGACGTTTCATAGTGATTGAATAATAGACTGACCTAACGAAAAAGCGAAGCAGGCTTTCAAATCTAAGTTATTAAAACTGACCGTCACACAGTTTGGTTTTCCTTGAATTATACACCAAATTGTTTCAAATGATGGTCAAGATGTTTATTCGCCAAGATCGCCCATTCTTTTTTGCTCAAAGCGCCAAACTTAAAATGCGGTGTCCAGGCAAAATCTTCGGGCGTCAAGACAAATTTTTCGAGATAAGCAAACAGAGTTTTTCTGTCGGATTCAAAATCAGTCGGCGGTGTCCCGTCTTTCATTTGATCAACTTTTGGCGAAGTCGGGACATTTTTGGGTATTGGGATAACATACAGGACCAAAAATTTAATCAAGGTTCTGCCCATCAAACCGGCATTCTTTTCAGGCTGCCCCAATTCGCCAAGTGAGACGCGCAATTGGTCAGTGACGTGGCAAAGCATCTGATTGACATTCATGTGACCCCAGGCGGCCTGGTTTTCGGGCGTTAATTGATTGATCCGACTGATGATTCCCTCACGGGTTGCGGCGTCCTGTAAACTCATCATTATCTCCAAAAAAATTTTGCCCGATTATAGCACGAAAGATTCTTTTTAAAGTTCCTTTAACAACCTCCTTTTTCGTTCATTAATCGGACGGAGGTCATTAAACCTTACTTATCCACTATTCAGGATTTTATCTAACTTATTGTATCTAAACAACTTATTCCTATACAAATTTGAATTTTTATCCAAAATCATAAAGATTACGAGCCGTCCATTTTTTTGGACATGCCTCGTAAATCTTATATCCAAAGAGATTTAGTTTTTTCCAAATGTTTGGAATGACAATTGTAATTTTCAAAATTACTAAACCAGTCTTTTCGAGACTAAAACAGTAAAAAAATCAAAATGGAGAAAAAAATGAAGAAAATATCAGTCGTCACCCTAACAATTCTGTTGAGCATCGCGGTTGCTTTTTCGCAAGCCACCTCGGGCCGTTTAAGTGGAACGGTTTCGGGGCCGGACGGGGCGCTGCCCAATGCAACAGTTAAAGTTAAGGACAACAGTACCGGAAAAGAATTAACTGCTATATCGAATAGCGAAGGTTCTTTTATTTTCCCACAACTGGAGTTTGGCACCTATACTGTCACGATTAGTGTCAATGGGTTCAAAACCTATATCTCTAATGATGTCAAAATTGATGTCGGCAGAGAATCATCTTTGAGTGCTACTTTAGAAATAGGAAGCATTCAGGAAAGTGTGACGATTACGGCCGGAGCCGATGTCGTAAATTCTACTAACGCAGAGCTCAGCAACACGGTTAGCGCACGGCAGGTGCAGGAATTACCGCTCAATGGACGCAATCCATTAGCTCTCTTGAATACAATCGCCGGTGCCAATCGAACCAGTGCTTCTATCAATGGACAAAGAAGCTCGTCTGTCAACTTTACCCGTGACGGGGTTAATATTCAGGATAATTTTATTCGGTCCGGCGGGTTTGTCCAGGATCGTCCGTCGGTTGATGATACCGGAGAATTTACCGTAACCACCCAAAATGCCGGTGCTGAACAGGGCGGAGGCGGTTCAACCCAGGTGCAGCTCGTCACGCCGCGCGGCGGAAAAGAATTTCACGGAGCCGGTTTTGTTTTCAACCGCAATGCAAAATTTGCAGCCAATCCATTTTTTAATAATCTGAACGGTGTCGCCCGTCCGTTTTTGAATCGTAACCAATTTGGCGGAAAAATCGGCGGACCGGTTCCGCTCCCAAATTTTGGCGAAGGCGGTTCGGTGTTCTTAAAAAACAAAGCCTTCTTTTTCTTTTCGTATGAAGGATTTCGTCTTCGTCAGCAAACTCCGATTGCCCGGAACATTTTGTTGCCCGAAGCCAGAAATGGAACGTTCACCTATACCGCCAATGATGGTTCGACCCGAACCGTTAATGTTTTGAACGGAACCGGATTAACCGGAGCGATTTCTGTTTTGTCGGTTGACCCGATTATTCAAAGCCGGCTTTTGGCCGGGATGCCGACGGTTGCCAACGGCAACTCAACCGGTATCAATTTAGTGCGGACGCTGAATTTCAATCAATCCGATAACGACGACCGGGAACGAGTCACCGGACGTTTTGATGTTGAGCCGAATGATCGCAACAACATCAATTTTGTTTACAGTTACAATATCAATGACGATGAAAGACAAACCGATGCCGGAGGTTTTGGAACTAACCCGTATGTTACTCAGGGCGGACCGACCACACTTTACAGTGGGGCGTGGAGCACAGTCTTACGTGACAATATGACCAATGAAGTGCGGATCGGTTATCAACGAAGTGAACCATTTTTCAATCAGGGACTAATCGCTTCAGACTTTATTATCGGCGGAGTTCCGTTAGCGGCTAATACGACTGCCACCTTCCGAGACCAAGGTCGAAATACTGATTTCTTGACTATTCAAGACAATATGACCTACACCCGCGGAAATCATTCATTCCGTTTTGGCGGTTCGTTTAATGCGGTTAAAATCCAGCCGATTAATTTTGGCGGAGCAGGGGTTCCGACCTATACCATTTCAACCACAGCTAACCCGAATACTCCGGCCCTCTTAGGCGGTATTTTTCCGGGCGGGATCGGCGCCACCGATTTGGCACGGGCTAATCAACTGCGCTATTTACTCGGCGGAGTCATCGGAACGGCGACCCTCACGGCAAATTTAGTAGATGTCAATACCGGTTATGTCTTAGGTGCGCCATCTATTGTCAACTTAAAATTTGACAATTATTCAGGTTATTTTTCTGATCAATGGAGAGTTAGTTCTAAATTAACTTTGAATCTTGGTTTACGATATGAGTATTTTACTCCGCTTCGTAACCCTGAACAAATTTATTATGAGCCGACTATCAACGGGGCTGATCCGGTTGCCAGCATTCTCAATCCAAATGGAACATATCAAATCGTTGGCGGAAATGCCGGTAAGGCCGGTAATTTCTACAAACCTGATAAAAATAATTTCGGTCCGATTTTTAGTTTTGCCTATTCACCCGGTTTTGGCGAAGACAGCTGGTTAAGCAAGATTTTCGGCAGCGAGGGCAAAGCAGTCATTCGCGGCGGTTTCCGCACCGGCTTTATCAATGATGAACAGGTTCAATCGGCCAACAATGCGGGCGGCGGTAATCAGGGCGCGGGCGCGGTTAATATTACCCAGGGAAATTTGAACGCGACTTTTGCGTCAGTGCCGGCTTTTGGCGCGCCCCCGGCTTTTACCCCAACCCGCACATATACCCAAAACAATACGGCGACATTCAATAATTTTGGGACTGTTTTCGCGATTGATCCAAACCTGAAGATTCAACAAAATTATGAATATAACATCGGTTATCAACGGGAAATCGGCTTTAATACCGCCATCGAAATTCGTTATGTCGGCGGATACAGTAACAGTTTAGTCCGGGCGCTTGATTTTAATCAGCTGGATATCCGGAACAATGGCTTTTTGAATGACTTCCTCCGGGCTAAATCAAATCTGGCGCTACCGGGAGCCACCACCGCTTTTTGTAACCCGGCGGTCGTAGCGGGTTGTCAGGCACTGACTATTTTCCAAAATGGCGGTGCCGTCACTCCGGGCAAAATTGTTATTGGAACCGGCGGTTTCAGTTCTGCAACCTTTAATACTAATCTAGTTAACGGCGTTCCAGCCGATTTGGCTTTCAATCTGATTACCGGAAACTTTGACAATAATCTTTTGTTGCCGAATTCCAATACGGGCGTTGCGGATCTCTTGGGTAATTACGGCAAATTCCGCTTCAACGCGCTTCAGTTTGAAATTCGCCGTCGCTTTACGGGTGGTCTTTCGTTCCAGGCCAATTACACTTTCCAAAAGATTTTGACCAATGTGGCGGCCGATGGACAAACCCGTTTTGACCCATATACCGACAATCTTAATCCGGATCTTGAATATTCGCGTCCCGATTATGATCGAACCCACACCGTTAATATCAACGGAATTTATGAACTTCCGTTTGGCAAAGGCAAGAGATTCTTGAATGAAGGCGGTTGGTTAAATCGTTTAGTCGGCGGTTTCCAATTCAATTCATTGGTTAATATCAGTTCGGGCGAACCGACTTCGATTATTGATAATCGCGGGGTTATCAATCGAGGTGGGCGCTCGGGCAGACAAGCCGCCGGTTCAAACCTAACTGATAGTGAAATAAAAGCTTTAGTTGGTGTTTTTCGAACTCCGAATGGTGTTTTCCTGATCAATCCGAGGTCGTTGTTTGCGACGGCGACCGCGACCGGACAACCGACCATTAGCGGTTTTGATTTAACCCAACCGCTTCCGGCCGGCTACATCATTAGCAGTATTCGCGGAGCAAGTGCATATGGCAGCGCTCCATTTGCAGGTCAGGTATTTTTCCCGTTAGAACCCGGACAAGTCGGTAATCTTTCACGCGCATTTATTAACGGACCGATCTTTGTTAATTGGGACGCCTCAATGATCAAAAACGTGGCCATTACCGAAACCACCAGAGTTCAATTACGAATGGAAGTATTTAATGTCTTGAACACAACTAATTTCTTTATCGGGGAAAATAGCGGTATTTTCAACGTAACCGGAACTAATTTCGGGCGGATGAATAATGCTTATGCTCCGAGAATCGTTCAATTTGCAGCGCGGTTTGAGTTCTAGTTTTAGCAAAAACCGGAAAGTTAGCGGGTCTTGATTCGGCTGAATCAAGACCCGCTTTTTTCTTTATGTTGGCTGGGCTGAGAGGAAAACGAAAGTCAAAAACATTATCTGAAACTGAGGTAAACCTTTGCTACCCCTTTGCTTTAACTTTTAACTTCCTGATCAATTCCTTTACTTTTTCCGCCTCTTCGTAGTCCGGTCTGGCTCTCAGAAACAACTCAAGCTCCTGCGCGGCATCTCCATATTTCTTAAGATTGTTGGTGTAAATCAAAGACAATTGCCAGTGAATCTCAGGTTGCGGAGAGGGCGATAATTTGACTGCTTTTTTGAGATGTTCGACAGATTCTGCATAGTTTCCCAGTTGTTTTAAGCAAACTCCTAAAAGGAAATTCCCATTCACCGAAATGGGCGCAATTTCGACCGATCTATTAATCGCTTTCAAGGCTTCGGGATATTTTTTAAGCTGGTAAAGCGCGTAGCCTAACGAATATTGACTGCTGAAGCCATTGGGATTTATGGTTATCGCTCTCAGTAATATTTCAGAGGCGGTCTGATATTTTTGTTGATTGATATACTCTTCTCCGAGTTTTTCTAAAGCCAGATAATAGGTCGGGAATACCTCAAGTGCCTTTTGTAACTCTGCTATTGCTTCGTCCCTTTTTTTATCTTTCAGTGCCGAAACTGCTTTTTCGTATAATTTTTCTGCCTCTTTGGGTATTTCCTGAGCAAAAACAACGGCATTGATTCCTAAGTTTTGAGAAGCGGCTCTTCGCAATCTCAAATAAAAATTTTGTTGAATGGTATCGGCTCCGGCATCTGATGCGCCGCCGCGGCTAATTCCTACAATCTCAATTTCCTTTGTTTGTCCTTCGTAATCAGCGGCAATCGGCGAAACCTGCAGGTAATATCTTGCCCGCCGCAGACGAGAGAACATATATCGTCCTGCTCCATTCGTTTTCATCCGGGCAATCAGACTGTAATTTTCGTCCAGCAATTCTACATTAACCTCTGAGATCGGTCTTTGATCCAGTCCGAAAACATAGCCCGTAACCACATTATTGGCTTGTCCATGGATTTCAAAAGCGATTACACAAACTAAAAAACACAATCCCCAACTACACAAAATCTTGTCTTGATAATTCTTAAGCTTCATAACCGCTCACCTCACTTATTTATTTATTTCCTAAACAGAACAGATGGCAGAGCCCGAATCGCGATATTCTTTCTGACACGGTTAAAAGATTAAGATAGAAAGCCGGTTTTTACCAAATAAAAATGGAGCCGAAACTCTCAAAGTTCTAACTAAAGACTAAATTTATTCGCGACTTTGGGTAAGACATCGCAAAGGTTGGATTTTGCCGACAAAAATGGATTAAACTCTGTATTTGAAAATAATATCCATAATATTGGATAGCCGTGTTTTGTTCTATCCAATTTGAAACTCACAAGGCATTGTTATGAATCGTCGCCATTAAGCAACCAAGCAAAAATAATCTGATATAATGGAACGGGTCAGGGAAGAATTTGATTTAGTCCTTCGCACAAGGTTTTGTAAGAATTTTATATGTTCAAAATCTGTGGACGACCACTTCGCTCTTTATCTTTGAGCCCCTCGTTTTTGTTCCATTTATCTATCCACAAACAGACAGTCGTCCGATGAACTCGGCAGATTTGAGCAATTTCATCAACTGAACGCTTTTGAAAAGAGAGCAAAATTGCCTGAGAACGATTACGAGCTCGAAAGTTGGTTGAAGTTTGACAATTCTCAATCAATTTCTGACGATCTTGATCAAGTAAGAGTTTGACAAATTTGCTTGGCATATTCATCTTTCCATTATCTCATAAAACTTTAATTAACCTGCCTATAAATAACCAAGATTTCAGAAAAATGGATTCTATCCAGAAGTTTGGCTTTCAAATTGCCTTTGAAATTACCTATTGAAAGTAATTATGCCCCTTGGGGTTTAAGTTCAATTTGAAAAAAAATAATTAGGAGCGAGATTATGTTAAAAAATATTAAGCTTATTTCTATTATTTTGTCTCTTGTGCTCAGTATGGCGGGTATGGCCATTGCACAGGAACAATATGGAAATATCGAAGGTACGGTAAAGGATCCACAAGGAGCCGTTGTACCAAATGTGAGCGTGACAATTACAAACCCAAGTACCGGGTTTAAGCGTTCAATAAATTCCGACGGAACGGGTTTTTTCCGTGTCTTACAACTTCCGCCGGGAACCTATGTCGTAACGACGGCCGCCACCGGTGGTTTTAGCCCGACCAAAACTGATAACGTGGTTGTCACGCTTGGTAATACAACTGCAGTTGAAATCGCAGTCCCGGTTGGGTCTGGAACAACGGTGGTAGATGTGACTGATACCGATGTTGCACCGATCGACACTTCCGGAACTAAAGTGCAGACTAACTTATCTGCAAAGCAAATTGAATTACTGCCAAAAGGAACAACCTTCATCGGCGTTTTGAAAGCTGTCCCAGGAACGCGCGCTGAATCGAATTCAGGCGGTTTTCAGGTTGACGGAGCTTCCGGTTCGGAAAATTCATTCATCGTTGACGGACAAGAAGTAAACAACTTCAGAACCGGGGCGTTGCGTAACAATCAAACGATTCCGACGCAGTTTGTTTCTGAAGTTTCGTTGAAATCAAGCGGTTTTGAAGCCGAATTTGGCGGCGCCACCGGTGGTGTGATCAACGTCGTCACGAAAGGCGGAACCAATGCCTTTCACGGTGAATTTGGATCAATGTTCACCACTAGCAAATTGGATGGCGCTAATCGCCCGGGCTTGCTTCGCTTTACGGCAGGTTCAGGTTCAACATTTGTTCAACCCACAGAATATTTCACACAGCCAAAATTCCCGCAGAATGCGTTTTTACCAACCGCAAATCTAGGCGGACCGATTATAAAAGATAAAGTGTGGTTTTTCGGAAGCTATACTCCGCAAATCATTGAGCAAACCGTTGACACGGCGTTTTTCACGAATGGTCCGTTGACCACTGTTGGAGCCGCAACGGCCAGAACCTATCGTTTTAATGAAGAGTATTATCGCAAAACGGTCAATGAATATGCGTTTGGCCGAATTGATGCTAGCCCCTGGAGCACTCTTCGCTTAAGCGGCACCTATACCTGGAATCCGGTTGCCACAACGGGCGCGTTGCCGTTTAATCCGGTTTCGTTTGGTGGAACTCCTCCATCAGCCAATTTTGGCGGATCAATTGGTGTCCTTTCGGGTCGACAATTGACCAATAATCAGGGTGGTCGTGAAACTGCGAATAATATCACCAGCCAAGTTGTTTGGACGCCGACCAGTAACCTGATCGTCAGCGGTCGGTATACGCGCGGCTTTGCCAATGAAAAAGGCGGAAATTATTTCACGATTCTCCAACCGCAATACCTCTGTAATCAGGGTAATGTCGCGGTTGCGGATGCCTGTATCACCGGCGCAAATGACCCAACGAACGGCGGTGTGGTTCGTGACGTTTCGCTCCGGACGAATTACCAGGGTGATGCGACCTATATCGTCGGTAACCTTGGCGGACGTCATGAATTCAAGGGCGGCTACAGCTGGCTTAAACTTTTGAACGACGTTTCCAGTGGTTATTCCGAACTCGGAAGAATCGCTTTGTGGTATGACGGTTCGTCCATTACGGATCGTGGCTCACTCGCAAGCCCAACCGCCGGGGCTATCGGTTCAGGAACGCTGACCCGGATCGGGACTTTTGGGGTTGGACAGAATCTCTCGCAACAAATTTTCTTCCAGGATAAATGGCAGCCGACCAGTCGCCTGACCTTAAACCTCGGACTTCGTTTCGAGAAAGAAGAAATCCCGTCATTTAACGGACTGGCCCCGCCGATCAGCTTCGGCTGGTTTGACAAAATTGTTCCCCGTCTCGGCGCGGCCTATGACGTCTTTGGTGACGGCAAAACAAAAATTTTCGGAAGCTATTCACAATTCTCAGACCGAATCAGATTTGACCTGCCGCGTGGCTCATTCGGCGGCGACTTCTTCCGGGTTGACTATTTTGAGATCTTCTCGAATAGTGGTCCGTTCAGAACAGCTTTCACTTTGAACAGTGTTTTGGGTGACTATGCTGATGGACCGGGCGGAAAATGTCCGACAACCGGAAAGATCGGTAGCGGCTTAAGCCGTTGCCAGGCAGACTTCCGTCTCGCGTCGAATGACCCTAATGCAGATATTTTTGAAACAGGTTTGGCTGATCCGAATGCAAAGCCTTTCCGTCAAGCTGAAATCACCGTTGGTTTCCAACGCCAATTGACC
>JANOEF010000145.1:0-3213 GCA_031413075.1 Acidobacteriota bacterium
TTGGCCATGTCGTCGCGCAATACCCGTCTCACAACCGAAGAACGCGAAAAGGCTTCGATAATTTATCAAGCCCTGCGCGAATCCAAATTTGCTGCCCGAGACGGTGAACAAAATGCTACCAATTTGGAGCAAATAGTGCGAAATAAGATTCAAACCGAACCCTTGGCTCGAATAGATTATGTCACCGTGGTGGATAATATAACGCTCGAACCACTTGAATTTGTCGGAGATAATGAAGTTTTGATTACAGTTGCGGTTTATTTCGGTGCTGTGCGATTGATTGATAATACAATCTTGAATCGGAAGCAGTAGTTTGGCACCAATTTTGCATCTGACAAAAACGATGCCAAACGTTCGGCAGACATTAACATGACAAACAAAATATTACTTTTCGTTTTTATCACAATTTTAGTCTTTTCAGGCACCGCATTAGCCCAAAGAAACAATTTGGTTGCAACCCCGCAAACCGCTTCCTTGCAGACTCTGGATGGTGAAACTGTGTCTTTGGACGATTCAAAAGGAAAAGTTGTAGTGTTAGCGATCGGGGCTAGTTGGCTGCCTTTGTCAAAACAACAAATATTGACCACCAATAAATTAGCCAAAAAATATGCTAATCGTAATTTTGTGATTTATTGGGTCTCGACCGATTCAGGTAATCCAAAATCAAAAAACTTTGCTTCGAATGAGCTAATTAAATCGTTTGTGTTGAAAAACAAATTAACTGTGCCGACCTTGCGTGATTCGGATGGGCTTTTTACCCTGAAAAAATATCAGGTTGATCAACTTCCTTCTTTTGTCATTCTAGACAAAAATGGAAAGTCAATCGGCGAACCCTTCGGAGGTCTCGATCCCGAAAACGAACCTGAAATCTTCAGTCAGGTCTCAATGGCAATAGATAAGATATTGTAAATTTAACCATTTACAAAAAAAGGGAAAAGTTAGAAATCAGCTTTTCCCTTTTTTTGTATCATTTCCCCTTTACTAACTCATAAACTAACCCGATCGGTAACCCGACTACATTCCAGTAATCGCCCTCAATCCCTTCGATAACAAGAGCGGCTTGAGCTTGAACGGCGTAGGCACCGGCTTTGTCCAAAGGGGCGCCAAACGTCACTAAAAATTCGACTTCCAGTTCAGAAAGCGGTTTGAATTTTACTTTCGTCCGTTGCAACCCGACTTTTATTTCACTATTTTGAGCGACGGCGACTCCGGTCAAAACTTCGTGAGTCCGTCCCGAAAGTAATCGCAGCATGCGCCGGGCATCGGCTAAATCAATCGGTTTTCCGATGATCTGATTGTCAATCACGACAGTTGTATCGGCCCCCAAAACTATTCTTTCGGCATATTTTAAGGCAACTGTTTCGGCTTTTGTTTGAGCCAATCTTCGGACATAATCGGCTGGATTTTCAGCTTCAAATTCGGTTTCGTCCACTTCGGGCACAATTTTCTCAAACTCCCAACCAACTGCGGAAAGGATTTCCGCCCGGCGCGGACTGCCGGAGGCTAAAATCAATTTTGGTAAATTTATCATTTTTCAATTATCAGTTATCATTTAAGAATTTCAAATTCGAAATTTCAAATTGCCGGTTATTTGCGAAATTTACAATTTGAAAGTTAATATGCAAGACCTTTTCCGCGCATTGCCGATTTTATTAAAGGAATTTGACGACAATCAAACGGTTCGTCAAGCGGTTGTTTTTGCGGCCTGGCGGAAGATTGCCGGGGAAAGCTTAGCCGACCATACCGTTGCCATCAATCTTAATAAAAAACATTTGACGGTGGCCGTCGCCAATGAACGCTGGCAAAAATACCTGAAAGATTTATGCGGGCAGATGATTTTCAAGCTCAATTCGGCACTTGGACAGGCGGCTGTTACTTTCATAGAATTTATCGTGGATGAAAAAATGGTTATTGACCAACGGCAAAAACGTGCGGGGAATAGTTTCGATGAAAAAGAATTACAGGAATTAGCCGCAAAACAAATTTCACCCCAGCTTCGAGCGAAAGCAAAAAGCATCAAAAATGAATCACTCAGGCAAGAATTCCTGAAAGCGGCAAGTATTAGTCTGGCCAAAAAAGAGCAACTCAGAAAAAAATAATTTATGGACGTTAGAAAAGTAGCAAAATTAGCACATTTAGAAATTACGGCTGAAGAAGTAGCCATTTACACCCCGCAAATGGCCAATATCGTGGCATATGTCGAACAATTAAACGAACTTGAAACTGACAATGTCGAGCCGATGCTCGGCGGTTTGACCCCGGAAGGTGAAACTACCGCGGCTATGCGGGAAGATGTCACCCACGAATCATTTAGCCAGGAAAAAGCGTTAAGTCAAGCGCCATCAGGGGTGGCCGGACATTTTCAGGTGCCTAAAGTTTTGTAAATGAAAAATTCAAAATTCAGAATTCGAAATTTGTTTGCTACATTTTGCGTTTTACTCTGTGTATTTTTAATCGGTTGTGTGACCGGCTCCATGCCGAATCTCGACAAGCCCGAATGCGAAGCCTCCCGTTCGGTAGTAAAACAATTTTATTCATTTCATTTTGGCAACGAAATGAAATTTTCGGTTGAAAATTTGAAACTACGGGAAAAGTTTTTGACCTCTGAATATGTCCAGTCATTGCAAAAATTGCAGACTGAAAATGATGTCTTCACGACAAATTCCGCTGACGTTCCGCGAGCTTTCAAGCTGGGAGCTTGCCAGGTCATTGAGCCAAGCCAAACCAGGGTTGAAGTTCTGCTGTTTTGGAGAGATGAGAATAGTACTCAACAAAGATCAATCACGGCCGAGGTTTTCAAGCAAGGTGATAAATGGTTGATTAATAAGATTTTATATTAAATTTATGTCAATTCGTTCAGAAATAGAAAAAGTTTTAGAATGCGCAGAAAAGTTAAATCCGACGCTTAATTCCCTGCTCTCAATTGAGCGTGAATATGCCTTAAATCGAGCCGATGAGCTGGATAAAAGTCACGAAGAGACGACCTTAAAAGGTTTTCCGATCGCCATCAAAGACAATATTTGCACCCAAGGAATGCAGACCACCTGCGGCTCTAAGATACTGCATAATTACCGGGCTCAGTATGACTCGACTGCGGTTTCCCGGCTCAAAAAAGCGGGGGCGATCATTATCGGCAAAGCCAATATGGACGAGTTTGCGATGGGAAGTTCCAACGAATCATCCGCTTTTGGAGTTTGCCGAAACCCCTGGGAT
>JANOEF010000146.1:0-9338 GCA_031413075.1 Acidobacteriota bacterium
ACAAACACGTAGTTTCTATCACGTTCGATTCCTTCATTAGAAAACGCTGAATTGACTACAGGGTTTGATAAAACGCTGGCATCACCAACGGCAACACCGTTTGCACCGTCACCTTTATTCCAACTGAATCGGAAATTTGCAGCATTAGCATCGGTAATATTCCAGTCAATTCTGCCTAGGGCTGTGACTGCGTCGTTGGATAATACGTAATTTGTCTGCTGAGTTCGGAAAAAATCTAACGCTTCCTGATTCGTAGCGGCGGCAGTTATTGCTCCTAACCCGAAATCAACAATTCTATCAGCTCTGAATCTTTGATATTCAAGAGAACCGAAGTAGAAAAGTTTATCTTGCTTAATTGGACCGCCGATTGATCCGCCTATTTGTTGTTGAGTCGGCGCCCCTACGATGTCTAAATTTCTTTCAACCTCAACTCGTTTAATGAAAGAGTGGTTAATTGCCAATGCTTCCGGACGAAATAAGTAGAAAGCCGAACCCCGAAGTTTATTTGTCCCGCCTTTGGTAACAACATTGACGACACCGCCGCTTGAGCGTCCAAATTCCGCGTTGTAACCTGCGGCAACAACCTGAAATTCTTTGATTGATTCCTGCGGAATAGTCGGTGCAAAGTTTGAACGCTCACCTCCGCGAATTCCGCCGAAAAACGGTTGATTGTAGTCAACACCGTCCACATTGATATTGGCGTTAATGCCACGTTGACCGGAAAGCGAAATCTGGTTGCGTTCGGTGTCAATTTGTGCGCCCGGAGTTAAAGTTGCAAAATCTTGGAACCGACGTCCATTGATCGGCAAATTGGCTATCGCTGTTTCGTTGATAACGGCATCCGAATTACTAACAGTAGTCTGAATTCCTTCTGCAGTAATTGTCACCTCGGCTGAAACGTTTCCGGCACCAAGTGCGAAATTTGCATCAGTAATCCGACCAACCTGAACTTCAACTTGGAGTTTTTGTTCGGAAAAATTTGATGCAACCGCCGAAACCGTATATTTGCCCGGTCTGAGCGAGGTAAATGTGTAAACGCCCTCACCACTTGCATTTGTGGTTTGAGTTGCGCCTGTATCGATATTGACGGCTTTCACGGTCGCATTCGGAACAATTGCTCCGGTCGAATCGTTGACGATGCCCGTAATACCACCCGTTCCTGCCTGAGCTGAGATTTGCGTAATGCTCAAAACAAAGCAGAAGACACCTAAAATTAAAAACTTTATTGAATTAGAAATTAAATTCCTAGTCATATTTTGACCTCTTTTTTTGATATTAAAATCTTAGAACTTAAATTGCATTGATAAAATTGACAAACTGTCTCTAAAATTGGATTTTTGATTTTGAAATTTGGATTTTTGATGTTTGAACCTCATCGCGAATCTTTATTTTCAAAAAGACGTAACTTTTGATTTCTCACACAATTACATTTACAATCATAAAAATTATGGAGGCAATTTGTCTGTGATTACTGATTATTATAATAATCTTTACTTTTCTAAGGCAAATTCAGTTCCTTAAATCATTGTTCAAGCAACTAGTCTACCCTCTTAAAATTAAATCAATGTTAAGAAAATATTTTCGGGAATAAATCTTTACTTCGAAGTCTTTATCAAAATGACGGCTTATTGCTATTCAATGAGCGTTTTGTGCGATTTTAGCAGATTTAGCAGTATTAAAACTCTGCAAAAGTAAATTCAACCTATTTTTATGGAAAGGAATTGTCACGAAATAATTCAAATGAGCGTTTTGAGCGATTTTAATATACTTGACTTTTTTGTAAATATAGTTTAGATTGGTCTCGTTTCAGAATTTCTCTGATTTTGAGAGTTATTTTGCTAACGAATTAAAAAATCGAAAAAGGGAGGGAAATATGGCACGTTTTAGATATTCGGAAGACTTAGAGAAAAAGCCTTTGCATCAGCGCATTATGGCTAATTTAAGAATTCAGGCAAGTTGGATTGACAAAGTGACCGGAAAACTAATTTTGGTCGAGGGCACCACGGAAAATGTTGGAGAAGCAAGTGCATTGGTAAATTTGGAAACTCTCCCGCCGGTTGGAAGTGAAGTTTCTCTGCGTGTAATAGACGAAGAAAGAACTTTAATTGAAGTACCGACGGAAGTAATTCGCGTAGAACGCGACCCAAGTAAGCCATTAGCGGCTCTTTCAATCGCGGAAAATCTTAAAAATTGGAAGCAAGATGTGATGACCGCGGCTCAAGCCTGGGTTGTTCGTCAATGGAAACTTAATTACGAAGAAGAATGGGTCTAATCCTGGCTTCATCAAAGCAATCATAAACAAGCGGAAAGGGTAAAACTTTTCCGCTCTTGTTTTTTGGAGAAGCGCTTAAGCCAACAGCTCTTTTTTTTGTAAAGTTTTGCAAATAATGATTTGTTTCGGCAACCTGATCTGAGCTGAACGGCATCTTTTTAACGGAATGAAAAAACTTTTATTTTTAGCCCTTATATTAATCTTGAATATTTTTGCGTTGGCCCAGGAAAAGCCTTTGACGCAAAGCGAATATGTCAAACTGCTCAATGATTTACAGCGTAATCCGAATCTGCGGGAAGAAATTGTCGAGACGGTGCGCAAACGCGGAATTGATTTTGCGGTTTCGGACGGGATTGTCAGTTTGACCAGAACCAAAAGCCGTTCAGATGCAGAATTGGCCAGAACCCTCAAAGAGGCAGGTCGGCGCAAAGAAAATCCGACGGCTTTTCAGTTACCCTCAGCCAAAGAAAGTACCGAAGTTTTAGAAAAATCACGCCAGGCAACTCTCGAGGCAGTCAATGAAATGCCGGATTTTGTAGTCAAACAATTGATCCAACGCGGAGTCGCTTACGCCGGAACCAATAATTTTCGGAGTCTGGATAAATTGGTGGTGGCAGTCAGTTACCGCTCACCCGATGTTTCCGGTGCCAATGGTTCAGAAGAATATAAGGTTTTGTCCCTCAACGGAATTCTTCAGACCGAAACCAGAGCCAAAGGCAGTTACGAAGACGTTGGCGGGACAAGTTCAACCGGAGAATTCGTGACGGTTCTGGCCACCATCTTTAAGGCGGAAAATGAAACTACATTTGAAGCGATTGATACCGATCTGGTGCGGGAACGCCGGGCAATTGTTTATAGTTTTTTAATTTCGGCGGAAAAGAAACCGGAATCAATTTCGTATGCCCGAATTGAATCAACCGTAGCCGGGATGGAAGGAAAACTCTGGATTGACCGTCAGAATTTTCGCGTCCTGCGGGTTGAAAGTAACGCCTCGGAAATCCCGGCCGACTTTAAGATTCGTTCAGCCAAACGCACAATTGATTATGATTGGGTAACCATTGCCAACGAAAAATATCTTTTGCCATTGCTCTCAGACATTCGTTTAACCGCCAAAGAGGGGAAAGAATTGTTTGAAACCCGCAATGTAATTCGGTTCAAGGAATATCAAAGATTCGGTTCGGAAGTTAAAATTTTGGACGATGATACAGAGGTTCCCGCCGAACCAATCAAAAAACCTGATGCAAAGTTTTGAGTCCCGCTTTTCAGCAGGGACTCAAAACAAGCCTGCTGAAGCCAAGGACTCAAAACAATAATCATCTGGCCAGACTCAGTAAAACCACAATAAACAAAATAATTGCGATAATTACAAAGACCAAACAACCTATCTTGAGCCAACTGAATGGGCGGTCTCCCTGCACCTCGCCGGTTCGTCCGTTGACCCCGATTTGAAAAACCCGGCCGTTAAAGCGGTAGGCTCCGGCATAAATCGGTAACAGAAGATGTTTGAAAGTAATATCGCCGTATTCGGTTGAAACCTGATGGACTCGCTGTTCGTCGCCGCCGATGTCGTGGCGAACATCATTATAAATGACGCCTTCCGCGATCTTTTTGAACTTTTCAAAACCTTCATCCAGAGCAATTTGATAAGTTTGCGCCTTGTGTCCCGATAAAAAAGCCGGTTCGTAAGATTTGAGTTCGTGCAAATCCCAGGGCTCAAGTCTTTGGATATATTTTTCGGGCAATGATTTAGTGGCCGGAATGCACACATCGTCAAAATGCCGTCCGACTTGTCCGCTTCGGGAATACCAATTTGTCTGGCGAACTTCGCGTGATTTTTGCTCCCCGTTTTCCTCGTAATATTCGGTTTCGTAATAATAATCGCCCCGCTCGCCGCTATAAAAACTACTGGTCGAAGCATCATAGGTCCAATACGGAATATAAATGCTGCTCAGTTTATCGGCTGTCGCCATGGTTTTCAGCGCCGACGGGGCAAACCATAACGAGGCTAACCATTGATTAAAATTTGAGACGGCTTGCGACTGGGGAATGCTGAACGGCAGAACGCCTTCGGGTGCCACCAACGGATCGGCCGCTTTCGGTTGAGCCACAATTTTGACTCCGCAAAAATCACACCAGGTCGCGGTTTCAGGCGGTGTAAAATTGACGATAGCTCCGCAACTGTCGCAGCGGACTTGCATTGCTTCACGGGCCATCGGCTGCAAATTTTGTAATCCGCGTTCCAGAAATTGGTAATAATCGCGTTCATCTACTCTGCCATCAGCAACTATTTCCCGGGCATGGGCACAATACGGACACGCCAGTTTGCCGAGTTTGGCGTCAAAAACCATATTTGCGCCGCAATTCGGACACAAAAAACGATTGATATTTTCTTTATTGATGTTCGGGTTTTCCTGCATAATTTTTTGGATGTTAAAACTATTAACAGTTTATCCGAAAATTGGTCAAAATTGGAACCGGGCTCTTCAAAGTTTTTGATTCATTTGTTTGACTTAATGGACTTAATTCGGATATTTTTAAAGTGTTTTTTACAACCCCCTAACTAATTTCAACTGATTATCAAAAGGAAATCCTAAAATGAAAAATAAAACCAAACTGCCTTTTTTGCGTACTGAGAACCTGGTTGTCAAAGAACTTCCGGACGAATTGCTAATTTACGATCTCGAAACCAACAAAGCATTTTGTCTCAATCAAACAGCTCGTTTGGTGATGGATGAATGCAACGGAACTAATTCAATTGATGAAGCGGTGGTGTCTTTGAACCGTAAGTTGAAATCAAAACTCAACGATGAGATGGTTTGGATGGTAATCGAACAATTTCAGAAATCCAATTTTCTCAAAGGTGATTATCAAATCCCGGTCGAAACGACCAAATTAACCCGGCGAAAGATTCTGCAATCGGCGGCGGCACTCGGGATTGCCCTGCCGATCGTCACCTCGCTGGTTGCTCCAACTGCAACTTACGCGCAAAGCAGATGTATCGGCCAAAATGGCGACTGCATTTTTGATCGAGACGTTACCGGCTGTTGCGAAAACTTAATTTGTTTAGAAATTCCACAGGCACCCACGGGTGCCCAATGTGTCGGCTGTATTCCCTTAAATAGTGAGTGTGTGGATGGACAAACTCTTTGTTGTCAAGGTTTTTGCAGTCAAATACAAGAAGGCTATTTCACCTGTAACGATAGCGACCGTTAGGTTAATAGCAAATGCCAAAATTGATTGGCATTTACTTCGCCAATCAATTTATGCCGACGGAATTTGGTGAGTAGTTGCGTTTTGAAATGAAAGACGCAACTGCTTTCTTAATTTGACTGAGATTTCCAAACATCTCAAAACATACAATTTATCAGTTGAGACTTTCCGCACTTAACAATGAAAGATAAAATCAAACTGCCATCTTTGCGAACTCAAACACTAGTCTTTTTTTACTGATTCTTAATTTGAATGCCTTTCCCTGACTTTTTTGAGCAAGTCGGCATTTACTCCGCCTATGAATTCTTGTCGGCAGAGTTTTGTGAGCAGTTGTGTTCGGAAATGAAAAACGCAACTGTTATTGCCGGCACAGTTTGGAATTCAGGAATTAGCGACAATTTCAAAGAAGAAGTCCAAAAACGTAAAGAGTATCTTGGTTTACCCCTCGAAACCGAAACGACAATCAGAAAAAAATTGCTGGAATTGATGCCGCAGATGGCTGAACATTTTAAGGTCGAATTAAAAGATGTCCAGCCGATAAAATTTACCCGTTACGACACAGGTGACTATATCGAATGCATCTCGACATCTCGGCTGACCCGGATGCCCCGCGCATCATCAACGATCGCAAAGTTTCGGTGATCATCTTTATCAACCAGGAAGGCGAAGACCTCGACGAAGGCGATTATGTCGGCGGAAATCTAACCTTTTACGGGTTGCTCAATGATCCGAACTGGCAAAATATCGGACTCCCGCTCGAAAGTGAACCAGGACTTTTAATTGCGTTTCGCCCCGATATGCCGCACGAAGTCACGCCCATCACCGAAGGCAGCCGTTTTACGATCACTACCTGGTTTGTCTAATCAATTACGAATTACGAATTACTAATTACGAATTACGAATTACGAATTACGAATTACGAATTGCGAATTACTAATTACTAATTGCGGATTACGAATTACGAATTACGAATTACGGATTACTAATTAGTAATTACTAATTACTAATTACTAATTACTAATTACTAATTACGAGAGACGACTATTTCATCTTTCATAATTGATAATTTGTAATTCGTAATTGATAATTCGTAATTGAAAACTCAATGTTAAATAAATTTCGAGAAAAATTTCTGCTGGAAATCGTCGTTTTTGTGAGCGGCGCTTTGGTGATGATCTATGAAATTATCGGGTCACGGATTCTGGCGCCGTATATCGGGACTTCGACTTATATCTGGACGAGTCTGATCGGAATAATTTTGGGCAGTCTCAGTCTTGGTTACTGGCTCGGCGGGCGCATGGCGGATCGGCAGCCTAATCTGCGAATCTTGGCGACAGTGATGTTCTTCGGCGGTGCGATTCTTTCGGCGACCATTCTGATCCAGAACTTTGTGCTTTCGGTCATTGCCGCATCTCCGATCCGAATCGAATTCAAATCGGTTATAGCGGCTCTCATCCTATTTGCCCCGGCCAGCGTTTTGTTTGGTTTCGTGACGCCCTATGCGGTTCGTCTGAAAATGCAGACGGTCGAAAATGCGGGCAAAACCGTGGGCCGGCTTTATGCACTTTCCACCGTCGGCAGCATTGTCGGAACTTTTCTGGCCGGTTTTTTCTTTTTACCGTTGGTGGGGAGCATCCGCACCATGTATCTGCTGGCCGGATTGATGTTCGCACTCTCGCTGGTGCTGGCTCCGTTCAAACAGGTCGTCAACAATATTTTTCTGCTCCTGATGTTACCGACCGCGATCATTTTTAGCGAAGTCAATACTTACATTCTCGCTGCAAGCTATGAAATGCGTGATTTTGATACGCAATACAACCGTTTGCGAGTTTTTAAAACGACCGAAAAAGATACCGAAAAACCGATGCTGGTTTTGCTTTCCGATCCGGATTCGACCCAATCGGCGATGTATCTCGAAAGCGATGAATTGGCGCTAAACTACACCAAATTTTACCATTTATTACGGCACTTCAAGCCCGATTTTGAAACGACTTTGATGATCGGCGGGGCGGCTTATTCTTTTCCGAAAGATTATTTGCGATTGTATCCCGATAAAAAAATTGAGGTGGTGGAGATTGATCCGCAGATGACCGAAACCGCTCGCCGCTATTTCAAGCTCCGGGATCATCCGAATTTACAAATCTTCCATCAGGATGGACGGATCTTTCTCAACCAAAACACGAAAAAATATGACGTAATTTTGATTGATGCGTTCAGTTCGGTTTATTCCGTTCCGTTCCAACTGACGACCATCGAAGCCGTCCGCCAAATGGAAAAAGGTTTGAGTGATGACGGGGTCATAATCGTAAATTTGATCTCCGCGCTCCAAGGCGAAGGCGCAAAGTTTCTGCAAGCGGAAGTGCGTACTTACCAAGAGGTTTTTCCCAATGTTTACGTCTTCAAAGCCAAGTCCGAAAAGGCTGAAAATCTCGCCCAAAATACAATTATAATCGCCACCAAATCAGCTAGAATTAAGTTTGAAGCTGCTGACGAAACCATCTCTGCCCTGCTCAAAAATCATTATCAAAAGCCTTTGGATTTAAGTTTACCGATTCTCACCGATGACCTGGCGCCGGTTGAATATTACAACTCTCTGGCGCAAAAATGGACGGAGAAATGATGCTTTTGAGGTGAGATATGGGAGTTATAGTAATCGAAACACCACAAAACATCAGACTGAATTATTCGATTCAAGACATTGATGCCGTCAAGTCTATGATTAAAGATTTAGACGATTTATCTTTGCGTTTGAAGAAAAATAAAAAAGCAAAAACTCCGGCAATCGAAATGCCAAAAAGCAAATTAACCCTCGAAGATTTTAACGATGTGCTCGGAATTTGGGCGGATAGAACGGAAACTGGCGAAGAAATTTCCGCCCGCATCAGAGAAGCCAACCGCAAACAAAATGATTGGGTATTTGATTGATAACAACGTGCTTTCTCAGATTTTGAAAGGTCACGCGGATGTTGCACAATAGGTTGAACTCCCGTATTGCAACAAAATTTTTTTGCTTTGTGAAACTGAAATGGCAATTGCCAGAGAGCAACTTTTGAGCCTATGAAAAAGGCTTTTTCGATGTCGCCGTTTTTTTTTATGCCCTACGCAGTTGGAAGTATCTTCTCGCGTAATAAGTCGCTCACCAAATTACTAACTTTAACTCCGCGAGTGTGCGCCTGCTTAGACAACACAGGCATCAAATCTGCATCAATCTCAACTTCATATCGCCGATTTTTGAGTTCAGTTTGCACCGAAACGGTTTCAAAATTGTCTAGATAATCAGTTGTGTCGTGCGTATCCCAAAATTCTGCGGCTTCTTCGTAAGAAGCAAATTCTGCGGGAATCGGGTCAATTACTTTCTGCTTGTCGGTCATAATATCTTTCTTCGGAATCAGTCATGTCACGCGCCGAAATCGGCAACACGGCTGTTCCTTTACGAATAAAAAATACAATTAAATATCGTCCGGCATCGGTCTGTCCATATGCGGTGTATAAATCTTCACCTTTGACGTGACCTTTTTGAGCGCGACGAACGTGCGGTTTGCTGAAAAGGACTTCTTCAACTTCGTTGGTCAAAACACCGTGTTTGACTTCAATCTTGTCAACGAAATAGTCTTTCCAAATTACCTCATTCAATTGCATCGTGTCATCCAAAGCCAAAATTGGCTTGACTTCTTGCAATCATATCACGAAACAGCGGGGACAAAGAAGGCATCTAACTTATGATTATTTGGATTGATTAAGCAGGTCAGCAAATGTTTTGCGACAGATTGAAAATCAAGAAAAGTTTGCAAATAGTTGAGTAACCTTGGTTTTTGGGTTTTCTTCATTGTCCATTGTCCATTGTTACTTGTGCATT